>JAITXS010000147.1 GCA_031284645.1 Spirochaetaceae bacterium
TACAGGACATAAAATTCGGGGCGGGGGATTTGTAGCAATGTGCGCCGGTAGATTGCCTGTTTATCCTTGATTATTTTCTCGTAAATCCGCGTTGCGTAGCCCAGTATACGCAACGGCATATTCGGACTTATCGTAGACTGATGCTCAATGAGGACGATAATTTTATTGCCCAGTAAAAACGAGATATCGTTTTTGCGGTCTTTAAACAGGACCTCCGAGAGGGTATTAATTTCAAGCGGCACGGAGGCATCGTACGCCGAGTCCGAGATGGCATTATACAATTCCCGCAGGCGTTCGCCGTTGCTAAAAATCCGCACAAAAACACTGTCTTTATAATTTCTGTTTATTGACATGATACTGTTTATAGAGGAGTACGTGGTTTTTGCTTTAATCCATCTGCAAAAAAAGTGTAAAAGGCAAGAGGTCAGGGGATTTCCGGTAGTACTAAAACCCCAACAAAGAAGAGTCGTAGGGTTTAGGGTTTGAGGTATAGGGTATGGTAATAAAAGAGAGTTACTCCCCATACCCAAAGCACGGGGCAAGGGGAGTTGGGTAATGGGCAGGGGCTTTCTGATAAAATCTATACCCAAAACCCTATTACCCAATCACCCTACTTCTACCCTATTTTGACCCTTTACCCTACTCTGGTTTTCCCGTTAAAATAAGATGTGTTGACAGATCAGATGATACATAAAGAGAGCCGCCGGAGCAGAGCCGCCGGTCTTTGCACTCTGCGTTTTTTCCGCATATATTTCAATAAGAAATTGAACGGGCGCTCCCTTTTTCTATTTCTATTTTTTATCGCTATGCTTATCCCCCGTCTTGAGGCTCAGAGCTTTCAAGACGAAAAAGACCCCTGGGATTTGGCCCGCGCTCTTATAGAGCGCATGAGCGATGAGGATGCTCTGGCTCAGACTTTTATGCTCGGCTGGTTTGATACAGGGCAAGGCCCATCGGATTTGATTCAGGAGTGGATCACTAAACGAAATGTCGGCGGCGTAAAGGTTTTTGGCTGGAATACATCGGATATTGAAAAGCTCTCCCTGACTATCGGGAATTTTCAGCGGGAGGCTCTGCGCCGGAACCCGCATATTCCGCTCTTTGTGGCGACCGATCAGGAGGGCGGCTTTGTCCGCCATGTCAAAGACTTAACCAGTGACACCCCGGGCGCTATGGCCATAGGCGCATCCGGTTTTCCCGAAGATGCCTACCGTTCCGGTTTATATATAGGACGGGAACTTGCCGCGCTTGGTATCAACATGAACTTCGCTCCGACCGTTGACCTTTACACCAATCATAATTCGGCTTTGATAGGCTCCCGCGCCTTTGGCGATGATCCGGTTAAAGCGGGCATTTTAGGTGCGGCCTTTGTCCGGGGGCAGCTTGCCGCGGGCATTATTCCCACGGCAAAACATTTTCCGGGCCACGGAGACACGGCGCTTGATTCTCACGGTGTGCTGCCGCGGATTAACGCCGATTTCCAGACACTCTGGGAACGTGAACTGGTACCCTACCGTATGCTGGTCAAAGAGGGTATTCCCGCCGTGATGAGCGGGCATATTGCCTTTCCGAATACTCAGGCAAAAATGATGCCGGCATCCCTTTCACCGTATTTTCTTACTGAAATTCTGCGGGAGAAGATAGGGTTTCAGGGTCTGATTATTACTGATGATCTTTCAATGAACGGTGCAACAACCAGTGCGGGCTCTCTTTGGATAGCGGCAAAAGCAGCTTTAAGCGCAGGAAACGATGTTATTATGATTTCGAGGACTCCGGAGCTGAACGCGCCGATTTGGGTAAATCTTCTGGATGCCATGCACAAGGAGCCTGATTTTCGCGCGCGGGTACGGGATGCGGCGACAAAAGTTTTGTTTATCAAGCTTAAACACCTCAAGGGGGAGCGGGCACTTCCGCATATTCCCGATGTAAGCAAAGTAAAACAAAATGTTCCCGACAAAGAAGGCGCGCCGTTTTTTCAGGATTTAGCTGCCCGCAGCGTTACGATTGTGCAGGAAAAGCCCGGTCTCTTTCCTATTCCCCGCGAGAAGGCACGGAATATCCTTTTAGCCGGACAAAACCTTGATTTTTTTAATATCGGGCGTCTCGCCTATCCGTCTGTCCCGAGGTACTGGTATACGGCACCGGTTTCCGCTGAATTTTTAAGTATGGCGAGGTCTGCCGATATCATCATCTTCTATCTTGAAAAAAGTGAGGGTATTGACGTGCTGCGCGCAATAAAACCGCTGGGCAAGAAAGTGATAGTGCTTTCCGTATTAAGTCCGGCGTATCTTGAAGCAGTTCCCTGGGTTGATGGTGCTATCGCGGTTTACAGCAATTCTTATGAATCACTTATCGCCGGTTTTTCCGCGATTTTAGGGAAAATTAAGGCTGAAGGCCGGCTGCCTTTTACCCTGCGGCAATAGCAGCAATTCGGAACCGTGATGAGTCTCCTTAAAAAACGAATTATTTATGTAAGCCTTTTCTTTTTCCCGTTTCTTTTTTTTACCCCCCATATATACGGACGTGATATTACTGTTTATGTTGAAGATGCGGATTTAGAAATAGCGCTGGAAGGGGCCGTGATTCTTGCGCCCGACGGGAAGCAATTTATCTGCGATGAAAACGGACAAGCCCGCCTTCCAATACCCGATGATACATCTTCTGTCCTTACCGCAAGCTATCCCGGTTATGATAACGGGAGACTGAGTATCCCGTCTCTATCCGCATCTTCTGCGCAACAAGATCAGTATCGCATAGCGCTGCGTTTGTCAAACACGCTTTCAAATAAAGAGCTTATTTTTACCGCCGACAAGATGCAAGAGAAAACGCAGGTACACACAGGACGCAGTGTTACTATAGCGGAGAAGGAATTGGCGCGCACTGCGGAAATCGGCCTGATGGAAGATGTTATGAGCGCCGTAAAACTTTTGCCCGGCGTAGGCTATACCAGTATGTTTAATGCGAAACCTTCGATACGAGGCGGCGACCCCGGCGACCTCATTGCCGCGCTTGATGGTTTTTATATTGAAAATCCTTATTTTTGGGGAGGAGCCGTCTCGATTTTTGATCCGCACATGATAGAACAGGTTAAACTTTCACACGGAATTTTTTCCGCCCGCTACGGTCGTACGATTTCCGGCCTGCTTGAGTTACAATCAAAAAAACCCTCCTCAACGGACACAGAAATTGAGTTCGGTATTTCAACAAGCGCAGTCAATCTTAATGTGTCGGTTCCCATAAACAACAAAGGCGGTTTTATGATTATGGGAAAGATAACATACTGGGATGCGTATATAGCACTGGTAAAAAGTCTTTCGTATTCGATAAAAGACTTTGAGACGATTCGGGCGGTAACAAGAGCCCCTTCCCTGCGTGCTGTAGCATTTTCAGGCGTATATAAATTTTCCTATGATATTGAATGGACATTAAACGGGTTTATAGGCGGAGATGGCGTCGGCGCATCTTATGATAATGCGCTTTCGATAAACTCACTACAGAATAATATCAACCTGCATTTTGATTGGGAAAACACTCAAGGGTTTTTAATCAGCTCTTTACGCTTTAATCCTTCGCGTTCCATGATATTAAAAACAACATTGGGCGGCGGATTTTTAAAAACTTTTACCGACGGCGCGTCAAACGATGTGCTCAACTTGAAATACGATGCAAATTTCAGGCAATATATGATTGCGAAATATAATTATGACATTGCCGCATATAACTCACGCTATCCGTATTACAATATCAATCAGCAATTAATCACCAAGCTTGATGATACAAGTTATACCGGACAGGCCCGTTTGGATTATGACTGGGAACTTGGGAGCGATTTTCTTTTTGCCGCCGGCATCGAAGCATTGTATACAAAGTGGACACGGACACAGTACTATAGCGGGGTTATGGATCTTCCGGTCAGTAATATGCAAATTCCCGGCGGCGCTGTTATTCCGAAAGGCTACATAAATACACCCGTTGAAAGCAGCATTGACGGGCTTAATCAGGCGTTAAGCAATGCGGCATTTACCACGCTGGAGTACCGGGGCGCGGATAATAAATTCGGTGCCGAACTGGGGCTGCGCCTTGATCATCTTTATTTTATCGGCAGGGATTTTTCCATTCAGACTTATCCTGCGTTTAATCCGCGTCTTAATCTTGATTATAATCTCCTGCGCGATACAGGATATATTGATGTGCTTGCACTTACTGCGGGAAGCGGCTTGTTTTCCTCAATGACCGACAATATTTCCAATTTGCAGGGCAGTAATAAAGTTGCTGATTTTGACTTAAAACAGAATCGATCATGGACAAGTCTTATCGGGCTGCGGATTAATTTTTTGACTTATTTTAGTTTTAATATCGAAGCGTATTATAAATATATTTTTGACAGAGCCTATACGATTAGAGAACTGACATCGGATATTTTAGATCAGAGGCAAAGTACGGAAACGGATTATCGTTTTGACGGAGAGGGGCGTGTATGGGGTTTTGATCTCATGCTGCAAAAATATCACTCAAAATTTATCGACGGCTGGATTTCTTACACATTTAACTATGCCTTATACCGCAACCCTGTCAGGGTAAATTCGGAAGGGCATCTTGTTGAAGGCGATTGGCGCTTCCCGACATTCCACCGTTTCCATAATTTAAATTTAGTGTTAACCATAAAACCATCACAGCGTTTTAACATCGGTCTTCGTTTGGGTTTTGCCTCGGGTACTCCTTTATCGGAACCCGGCACCGTACAATGGTACCCGGTATTGGTTCGGCGTGACAACGAAGAATTTCTTATCCAAAAATATAAACGTGATAATTATTATTCTGATACACGGCGCAACGGATTTTCACTTCCGCTTGATATTAAGTTTTCGTTTTTTTCTTTTTACAAAAACGGCAAAACACAATGTGAAGTCTATCTTGCAGTTGAAAACGCCTTGTGGTTTCTTAAAACAAAGGAAACAAACAGCTCTTTTGATGCATATACCGGAAAAGAAGTAAGCGGAAGCGCCACGGCCTCCTATCAACTTGATATACCGATGATTTCTTTTGGTTTTACATGGACGTATTAGAGCTGTTACAGCCAGACCGCTCGTCCTATCTTCCACTCAAAAGAAAGCGGCGTCTCCAGCTCCCGTATCACCATATTTGCCAGCGCAGCCGCACGGAAAGATAATTTTTCATCTGCAAGGGGAAATTCCGCGGCGATACACATTTCTTTTTGATCTTCGGTTGGTTTTTCCATTGATTTTTCTATAAGCGTTTCGCAAAGAATAATTTGAGGGAAATAGACAGGCGAAGCCTCTGCACTCAACATCGGCGCGGAAAGTGAGAGCACGGTGCCAAAAAAAACGTATCCTCCGGTAAAAGTGACAGCCCCCCTCCCCCCTCCGCAAATCACTCCGCCGGAGGCAGCTCTTTCTTCCCGTAAAAACTCTGCCGCGTTTTTTAATTCGTTTATGTTGAGCGGACGGTCAAGGCGGGCAAGCGGAGCTGCAATGGGGAAGGAATAAGCGCCAAAAAAAGCCTGTGAAAAAAGTTTTCTTTTCCCCTGTCTGATTTTCAGAACTGCGTCCCGATGGGGAACAAGGACGACAAGCCGTATAATATCATTGACCATCTGTCGTAAGATGCCGTGTCCAACGCTCAACAGAAAACGCCCTGCCTGTTTTGGCATTAATCTTTACCGCAATACCCTGCACAAAGCCCGCTCCTTTCGCACATTCCATCTTGTAGGCAACTTGAGTCCGCGTCCGCTCAAGGCAGATTGTCTTGTCCATGCCGATTATGCTGTCTTTGGCTCCGGATGACCCTAAATCCGTAATATACGCTGTCCCGTTCGGCAGGATACGCTCATCCGCCGTCTGGACATGGGTATGAGTACCGGCCACGACAGCCGCACGCCCGTCAAGATAAAAGGCTAAGGCTTCTTTTTCCCGCGTTGATTCAGCGTGAAAATCCACAAGCACAAGAGGATCAGAAAGACTATCAGAGCGTTCGGGAAGAACTGCCCCGTCAGCCTGCACCGTGTTTTCCTTAAATTTCGCTCCCTCATAAATCGCGTCAAAAACGCGGAAAGGGCAGTCTGTCAGGCTCATGAACTCACGCCCTTGCAGATTGATAACAAGCCAGCGGACAGCGTCTTTCTCAAAGAGGGCAAAGCCCCGTCCCGCGGCCCCTGCCGGATAATTAGCGGGACGTAAAACACGGGGCTCACTTTCCAAAAAAGGGAAAAAATCCCGCTTTTCCCAAATATGATTACCCGATGTAATAACATCAGCACCCGCAGCGAAAATACGCTTGGCGGAAGGTTCACTCATACCAAAACCATCCGCCGCGTTTTCACCGTTCACAACCGTAAGATTGACCGAATACTCGTTTTTTATCAAAGGGAGAAGAGACTCCAACGCGAAAAGTCCGCTCTCGCCGATAACATCACCGACAAGAAGGACTATCCGTGTATCTTCCTCCAAATTCTCTCTGCAATCAACATCAGGCTTGAGTTCCGCACTCTCCCCTGCCATTTAACGGGCATACTCCACAATGCGGGTCTCGCGGACAACAGTGATTTTGATTCTGCCCGGATACCGGAGATCATTCTCTATCTGCCGCGCGACATCCCGGGCAAGCTCGCGGGAACTTTCATCGTTGACTATATCATTATAAACAAGGATGCGAAGCTCCCGTCCGGCCTGAATAGCAAAGGCTTTTTCAACTCCGTTAAAATTCATCGCGATATCTTCAAGGTTTTTCAAACGCTTGGTGTAACTCTCCATAGTTTCTTTGCGGGCACCGGGACGAGCCGCCGAGATCGCATCGGCAATCTGCACAATCACACTTTCGATACAGCACGGCTCAATATCTCCGTGATGTGACCCGATAGCGTTAATCACCCGTGAATCTTCTCCCATCTTCCGTGCCATATCCATACCGATTTCCGCATGGTTAAGCTCACTGTCCGTTTCCACGCCTTTACCGATATCGTGAAGCAGGGCAGCGCGGCGGGCGAGATCACGGTTCGCGCCGATCTCCGCAGCAAGCGTACTGGCGATCATCGCAACTTCTTTTGAATGACAGAGCACATTCTGCCCGTAACTGGTACGGAAATAGAGCCGACCGAGAGCTCGAATCGCGTCTTGGCTTATATTGTGAATTCCAAGATGATAGAGAACCTTCTCGCCTTCCTCAAAAATCTTTTGCGAAATATCTTTTGAGACTTTGCCGACAATTTCCTCGATACGCGCCGGATGAATACGTCCATCGGTAACGAGACGTTCCATTGCCACTCTTGCGATCTCCCGCCGGACAGGATCAAAGCAGGAAATAACGACCGCTTCGGGCGTATCGTCAATAATGATATCAACACCGGTAACAGTCTCGAGTGTGCGGATATTCCGCCCCTCCCGCCCGATAATCCGCCCCTTCATTTCATCACTCGGGAGCGGCACCGTCGAAACCGTAATATCCCCGGTAATCTCGGTAGCAATACGCTGAATCGTTGTTACAAGGATATCTTTCGCTTTTTTTTCTGCCGCAAGATTCGCCTCGTTTTCGATTTTATTGATAATAGTCTGCGCGTCATGTTTGGCGTCATTCTCCAAATCATGAATAATAAGAGTCTTAGCCTCCTCTGCGCTCAAACCCGAAATACGCTCTAATTCCGAGCGATAACGTTCCTCCTCATGTTCAAGCGCTTCTTCGCGTTTACGAAAGACCCGCTCTTTTTCAACAAATTGCTGTTCAGTTCTCTCGATTTGAGAGAGTTTTTTCTCAATACTATCTTCTTTTTGAGCAAGACGGTGTTCAAACCGCTGCAATTCCGCTCTTCGTTCCCGAGTTTCCCTCTCCTGCTGGTGCTGCTCACTGATAACTTTTTCTTTTGCCTCAAGAAGCATCTCTTTTCTGATTGCTTCAGCATCCTTTACCGCATTCTCCTTAATCCTTACGGCAAGCTGTTCACTTGCTTTAAGTTGAAATCTGGCATACAGCCATCGAATCATCCAGCCTAAGATTAACCCGGCAAGAAGGATACAAAGTCCGAATATCCAATGGATAGTCATAATTCCTCTCCTTACCGTTTTTCTGTTAATTAATTAAAAAATAAATCGGTATAATATACCAGAAAAAAGGCTTCTTAGTCAAGGGCGCATTTTTTCGCATTTTTTCGTATGTTTTTTCCTGCAGATTTTTTGATATCAGACATAAATTTCAAAGCCCTGTACGCACCTTGGCAGATATGGGATAAAGGGTTTTGGGTAAAGGGTTATAGGGTATAGTTCTTATCAGAAAGCCTGTACCGTACCCAACGCTCCTAAACCTTTGCTTCGGGGTTATAGGGTATAGATTTTATCAGCCATCTCATTACCCTAACCCCAATGCCCGATTACCCTTACTTCGGGGTATTCTTGATCCACAACAAGAAGTAAGAAGAATTT
The DNA here is from genome assembly GCA_031284645.1 of Spirochaetaceae bacterium. Taxonomy (GTDB): domain Bacteria; phylum Spirochaetota; class Spirochaetia; order Treponematales; family Breznakiellaceae; genus JAITXS01. Next base: position 8,430 of record JAITXS010000147.1, read on the forward strand.
CACCACAAAGGACACAAAGGGGCAAGGGTATTGGGTAAAGGGTTATAGGGTATAGTTCTTATCAGAAAGCCTGTACCGTACCCAACTCTCCTAAACCTTTGCTTCGGGGTAGGGAGCAGGGGCCTGGAAGCCCAAAATGAGGATTGATGGCAAGTACTAGAACGAAGTGCAAAAAAAGACTAAAATTTTCCTCATAATAGCTATGATAGAAAAAATTTTAACAATAATATTCGGCTCAAAACATGAGCGGGATATAAAAAAGCTTATTCCTCTTATTCAAGCGGTGAACAGGAAAGAAGCGTGGGCGCAGGGACTTGGGGAAGCTGATTTTAAAAAGCAGACAGCGGCATTCCGGGCCCGTTACGCTGCGGGTGAAAGTCTTGATTTAATGCTCCCCGAGGCATTTGCCCTTACCCGGGAGGCCTCAAAACGCTGCCTTGGCGAGCGGCCCTACGATGTGCAAGTCATGGGTTCCATTGTCCTCCACCAAGGCAGGATTGTCGAAATGAAAACCGGCGAGGGCAAAACGCTGATGAGCGTTGCGGCAAGCTACCTGAACGCGATTTCAGGCAAAGGCGTGCATGTGGTCACGGTAAACGATTACCTTGCCGCCCGCGATGCCCAGTGGATGAAACCGGTTTTCGATTATCTGGGAGTAAGCGTCGGCGTTATTCTTTCCGATATGGACAGTGCACGGCGTAAAGAAAATTATGCCTGCGACATTACCTACGGAACAAACAATGAATTCGGTTTCGATTATCTGCGCGATAATATGCGCGCCGGTCTTGATGACCGCGTGCAGCGGGGGCATAATTTCTGTGTTGTTGATGAAATCGACTCTATTTTAATTGATGAGGCCCGTACTCCCTTAATTATTTCAGGGGCTGCCGAAGACGATACCTTCAAATTCGCCGAAGTGGACAAACTTCTGGGCTCTCTTGTCGAAGCGCAAAAAAAAGAAGACGGGGATTATCCTGACGAGGCACAGGGTGAAGAAATTATCGGGGATTATAAATTAAACGAAAAAAATAAAAATGTCTCTTTTACCAACACGGGTATGGCAAAACTCGAGGATCTTTTACAAAAACGTAATTTAATTAAAGGCCAAATTGTTGATGAAGAAAATTTTGAGTATCTGCATTATTTTACGCAGGCTTTACGCGCCCACAAGCTGTTTTCTATTGATGTTGATTATGTGGTAAAAGATGGTGAGGTTCAAATTGTCGATGAGTTTACCGGTCGTATTTTACACGGCAGGCGTTACTCGGACGGTCTGCATCAGGCTATCGAGGCGAAAGAACATATCAGAATAAAACAACGAAACCGCACGATGGCAACCATCACCTTTCAAAATTATTTCAGATTGTATAATAAAATATCAGGTATGACCGGTACCGCCGACACGGAATCCGTTGAATTCGCAAAAATCTACAAGCTTGATGTTGTGGTTATTCCGACCAATGTTCCTGTTGCCCGTACGGACGAGCATGATGTTGTGTATCTGGACGAGGAAGACAAGTTTAATGCGATTTGCGAGGAGATTGCCGAGGCGAATAAGAAAGGGCAGCCGCTCCTTGTCGGCACGGTCTCTATTGAAAAATCGGAAAAACTCTCCTCCATGCTGACCCGACGGGGCATAAGACACGAGGTCTTAAACGCGAAAAACCACGCACGGGAAGCCTTGATTATTTCCGAAGCAGGTGCGAAAAAGGCGGTAACTATCGCAACGAATATGGCCGGACGCGGCACGGATATAAAACTCGGAGGGAATCCCGAACACCGTGCACGGCGGAGGGCAGGAAGCGAAGCGACACCGGAACAGTATCAAAAAATTCTTGCAGACGAATTGGAAAAGTGGAAAAAAGATTATGCGGATGTAAAAAATGCCGGCGGGCTTTATGTAATTGGCACCGAACGACACGAAAGCCGCCGTATTGATAATCAGCTGCGCGGACGCTCGGGCAGACAGGGCGACCCCGGAAAATCAAAGTTTTTTATCTCAATGGACGATGAACTTATGCGTCTCTTTGGCGGAGAACGCATGAAAAACCTTATGACTCGTATCGGTATGGAAAAAGGCGAGCCGCTCTACCATCCTCTTTTAAACAAAAGTATTGAACGGGCGCAGAAAAAGGTTGAAGACAGAAACTTTGAAATACGAAAACATCTTTTGGAATACGATGATGTGTTAAACCAGCAGAGAAAATTTATTTATGAACAGCGTGACGCTATCCTTATTGACACGAATTTGAAAGAACGGGTAAACAATACCAGCGAGGATATGGCTGTAATGGCTGTGGAGCATTACGAAGATAAAACAAAGAAAAACGCCGAGGATGCCTGGACGGAATTAGTCTCGTATTTAAAAGATCAATTTAATTATATCCTGCCTGCCGACTTTAAGGACAAAGCGCCTGCACTTATTGAAAGCGAGATTGTGAGCGCGTTAAAAAAAGACATAGAGGATAAGGAAGCGTTGATTGGTCATGATAACTTGAACTCATTTATCAGGATTCAGTATTTGCAGTTTATCGACCGGCTCTGGCTTGATCATCTTGAAAACATGGAAGGCCTTCGCGAAGCGGTCTACCTGCGGCATTACGCGCAAAAGAACCCGCTGACCGAATACAAGCTCGAAGGTTTCGAGATTTTCGACACTATGGTTGATTCAATTCGTGCTACAATTGCATCCCGTGTGCATCTTGTCCGCATACGGATTGCCGAAGACCGCGATGAAAAAACGCGCAATATAAATACCTCGGCGATGCACGGTAGTATGGATGCGTTTTCCGCCGTTAACTCAGCCGCTCCGTCTGCCTCCGGCGCACCGAGCCGGCCGGCCGGAAGCAATCCGCAAGGAGGAGAAGCTGTTACCGTCGTGCGCTCACAGCCGAAAGTCGGGCGTAACGATCCCTGTCCCTGCGGTTCCGGCAAGAAGTATAAACACTGTCACGGTCATTGAAAATTCTGTATAAGCGGGGATACCGGAACAAAAAGACATGATTTCAAGTTTGCTGCTCTCAGCCGCGCCGCTTATGCTTGCCTCTCTTGGCGCGCTCTGGACGGAGTGTGCCGGTGTTCTTTCTATCGCAATTGAGGCATGGATGATCAGCGGCGCGTTTACCGCTTACTGTTTTAGCCTGTGGACGGGTTCTATTCCTGCCGCCCTCTTTCTTGCCGCGCTTTTTACCGCATTTACCGGCTGGGCCGCGATGCTTTTTATTGAAAAAAGTGGTGCCGATGCTTTTATTGTTGCTTTGGCGCTTAATCTTGGTGTTGCCGGAGCTGTACCTTTGATTTCCGCGCGGCTTTTTGGTACAAGCGGGGTACTGCGTTCGGCGAAGCTTTCTGTTCCCGCACATACGGCGTTCCCTTTTTTTGAAAACGGCGTATCGCCTTTTGTTCTGCTAGCCCTGTTCTGCGCCCTGTTATCGGCTCTGATCATACGAAAAACGCCTTTTGGCCTACGTCTGTGCGCTTCGGGGCTTTCAAGGGCTGTTGCCTTTGAGCGAGGAATCAATACCGGTCGTTACCGGAGGCTAAGTTGGGCGATTGCCGCTTTCCTCTCTGCGCTCGGGGGTGCGGCTTTAATGTTCAGAACTGCTGTCTACGCGCCGCAGAGTGTTGCAGGACGCGGCTGGCTTGCCGTTGCTGCGGTTTTCCTGGGCTTTCGCACGGTACGCGGCGTCTGTATTGCAGCCCTTGTTTTTGCTGCGGCCGACCGGCTGCTTATACAGGCGCAAGTTTATTCCGCTATTCCGGCAACAGCCCTGATCGGGCTGCCCTCGGCTCTGGCTTTGATACTTTATGCAGCCGCAGAATTTATCGCGAAAAAACGCCGCGGTGAGGGCTTTCTCCTTGCCGGAATCAGGAAACCCGGCCGCGATCTTCACGGAGGACAGGAGAAAAACTGATTTCAAGGACGCGTTCCGTGAGCCGGATTATTTTTTGTGAGGGGGGCGTTGCGGGGTGTCCCCGCAGAGGGGGAAGCGGAAAAGCCGGAGGCTTTGCAGCGAGGGGGAGACTTCCCCCGTTGAAAAACGCATTTTTATGCGTGAACTTATTTTTTTAAAGGATAAAAACAATGAAATATACTGAACTTCCTGTGTACAAACACAAGGATTTGATTTTACAGGCTCTTAGTGAGAGTCAGGTTGTGGTTGTGGAAAGCCCGACGGGTTCCGGTAAGACGACACAGCTTCCTGTGATTCTTAATGATGCGGGTTTTGCGAAAAACGGGATGATTGGTATTACCCAGCCAAGGCGTATCGCGGCGCTTTCTGTGAGTGAGTTTATTGCGCGGCAACTTGGCAGTAAATTTCCGGGTCTTGTCGGCTACAAGATGCGTTTTGCTGATTTAACTGACCATACGACAAAGATTAAAATTATGACGGATGGTATTCTGCTGCAGGAAATGAAGCTTGACCCCTGGCTTTCAAAATACGACTGTATTCTTGTTGACGAGGCTCATGAGCGGAGTCTTACTATTGATTTTATTTTGGGGCTTTTAAAGCGTATTCTCGAAGCGCGTCATGATTTTAAGGTGATTGTATCTTCGGCGACGATTAATGCGGAGGTTTTTTCCGAATATTTCTCCGAGTGCCCGATTGTCCGTATTGACGCGGTAAGTTATCCTGTTACTCTGATCTACGATCCTCCGGCGGCGGTCTCTTCGCGGGACGCAGCCAGTGAGCTTTTACTCGAAAAAATCGTAAAAATCACCGAACGTTTTTTAAGTGAAAAACGAAGCGGCGATATATTGATCTTTCTGCCCGGTGAAAAACTTATTAAAGACTGTATGGCCCGGCTTGCTGCTTCTCCTCTGGGTAAAAAGCTGTATCTTGTTCCTCTGTACGGGCGGCTGGGTAAAGAGGAACAGGAGCGTGTTTTTGAAAAAGCCCCGTGGGGTAAGACAAAAGCGCTTGTCTCGACAAATATCGCGGAAACTTCGGTAACTATAGACGGCATCAGCGCTGTTATTGATTCCGGTCTTTCAAAACTGAACTTCTATAATCCCCGGAATTTTACCTCGAGTCTTGTTGAAGGCCCGATCTCCAAAGCTTCGGCAAATCAGAGGAAAGGACGGGCCGGACGTACCCGAGAGGGGAGCTGTTACCGGCTTTACACCAGACGTGATTTTGAAAATCGCCCGCTTTTTACTACAGAGGAGATTTATCGTACCGATCTGTCGGAAGTAGTGCTTGAGATGGCTGATCTCGGGATCACTACGTTTGAGGAATTCAATTTTATATCGCCGCCCGGACGGGAAGGGCTTATTTCCGCAGTGGAAACGCTGAACCTGCTTGACGCGCTGGAACCGGATAATAGTCTTTCGAAAATCGGTAAAATGATGACGCGTTTCCCGCTTTCTCCCCGTCAATCACGTATGATTGTCGAGGCAATACTCAAGTATCCTGAAGTAACCGAGGAGACGATTATCGCCGCGGCGTTTCTTTCAACACAAAGCCCCTACATCCTGCCCCCGGGAGAGGAGACAGACGCAAGACGGGCGCATCATAGCTTCCGCGATAATGACGGTGACTTTGTCAGCTACCTGAAGCTTTTCCGCGCATACAAGACCGCGAGCGACAAGAAGCGTTTTTGTGAAAAATACTACCTTGACGAGCGGGCAATGGCTGAAATTGCCAATGTTATTGAACAATTAGAGCTGATTGTTTCAGAAATGGGTGTACCGATTCTTTCGGGCGGCTCGGTGGAGGACTATCTCTGCGCGGTTTCACGGGGCCTTATTCAGTTTGTCTGTGAACGGGAAGGCCGGGATTTTTACCGGAGTCTTACCGCCGATCATATTTTGATTCACCCGGGATCGGTGATGTTTAAAATGGATCCCCAGTATATTGTCGCGGGAGAGATCATCCGTACGGCACGTATGTACGCTTCGTCCGTATCCCCGCTTTCCCGCTCTACGCTTGAGAAAATCGGCGGGGATTTAATTTCAAAGCTTGGTTTTGGCAAAGTAAAAGGCGGCAAAGACAAAAAAGATCCGCCTCTTGTACGAGACTGGACAAATAATATTAAAATCGGCTCCGAGGTCTTTGAAGTTACCGGCTTAAAGGGGAAAAAACTCGTCCGGCTTCCCTGGGAACGCTTGTCAAAGCTTACGGGCGAAAACGGGGAAATGCTTTACAAAGGTTTAAAAGGGGTGATTCTTTTAAAAGAAGGCTACACTCTGCTTGACGGGGAAAAGCTCAATCTGATTTTAGCTATAGCGCCCACATTGGACATTGACGGTGCTCTTGGCAGAACGGTATCGAAAAAAGAATTTAATTCAAGCCGGGATTTAAAGGCGATTCTTGCGCTTCTTCCCCTGGTTTTGTGCCCCGCGATATGGAAAAAAGGCAAAAAGGAGCTTGGCTTTATCTGCCTTACGACAAACGGCGAGGGCAATTACCGGCTGCGCTGTCTTCGCGCCTTTCATAATGCTTTAAACGAAAGCCTTTCTTCGGTGGAAAGCCTTATTGACGAACTCGGCGAAGAGACCGATCTTGTGACAAAAAATATTGTCAACACCAGCTACCGCCGTCTTTCGGATTATCTGGCTTAGGGGCCTAAATAGGGTATAGGGGTTCAGGGTATGGGGTATGGGTTTTATCAGAAATTCTGTACCCTCCCTAACTCCCCTAACCCTTTGCTTCGGGGTAGGGTAGTAGTTATCTGATATTCCAATACCCTCTACCCTAAACCCATAACCCTACTACCCTTCTTTAGGGTTTTGGTTTTACCAGAAAGCCTGTACCGTATCCAACGCTCCTTTCCCCCAGCTTCGGAATCAATTCTTGGCGCACACGCAGTAAGAAGAATTTCACCACGAAGGACACAAAGGAACACGAAGGGGCAAGGGGCAAAGTAGGGTTATGGGTAGAAAGGGTCATAGGGTTTAGCTTTTA
>JAITXS010000058.1 GCA_031284645.1 Spirochaetaceae bacterium
TTAGCAATTCTTTTTGTCCCATGAGCAATTTCCTTGCCATATTTTTACCTCGGCTTATTATACCTGAGGGGACATTTTCACGTTGCTATAGAGGGGACATTATCACGTTGGCGTAACACCGCCCGCATTGCCTCATCGAAAAAAATACCGAAACGGGGCCGTGCCTCATTTAGAAAAAGATACCCAAAAAAATGTTTGCCCCGCGGCGCTGTCGATGGGAGGGGTATATCTCAGCTCTCTACGACTTACTCCGATGTTGAAACGGGATTTGCTGACCTCCCTATAAATTATTACAGGAATCGGATATTATCTTAAATAATGAGTGCTCAGACTTCTTCTCTGAATATGAATTTGGTTCGTGAAGCATTTCTTTACCAGAATCGTTTTAACGGGCAGACTATCGTGTTTAAGATTGAATTCCCGGTAACCAAAGATTCCGGCTTTCCTTACTTGATGAAGGATATCGGCTTGTTGGCAAAGTCGGGTATTCGGGTTGTGATTGTGCCCGGCGCGGCGGAATATATTGAGCTGGTGCTGAAAGAACATAACAAGAATTCTACTTTTGTGCGCGGTGAGCGGATTACCACGAGTGATGTGATTCCCTATGTTGAGATGGCGGCCTTTCATGCGGCAACCCGTTTTATTACGGGGCTTTCGGCAAATCGGGTGGATGCGGTTATTGGTAATTTTGTGCGTTCACGGGGCCGTGGCGTGGTAAACGGCATTGATATGGAAAGTACGGGCATGGTCGACAAAATTTTTACCTCGGCGATCACGGAGATTTTGGATTTCGGTATGGTGCCTATTCTTCCCTGTATTGGCTGGAGCCCGGTCGGTAAGCCGTACAATGTCTCGGGGAACGAGATCGCTGTCGCTGTAAGTGCCGCGCTCAAGGCGGTAAAACTCGTGATTGTCACTGCCGGCTGTCAATTTTATACCGGTGATTTTTCTGTACCGCTGTCTGTCGCGCGGACCGGGGACGGGCGTATTCTCCGTTTGAGCCCGCAAGAGGCGGATCTTGTTCTTACCATGAATGAATCACCGCACGAGGGAGCGGGGGAGGGCGTTCTTCCTTCCGGTGCCTTAACTGCGGTATCTCCGAAAGAGGCCATGAAAGCGCGCGCACTTGAGGCGCTAAGGCTTGCCGTTGAAGCCTCAAAAAAAGGTGTCGAGCGGGTTCATATTGTCGATGGCTGTCAGGAAAGCGTTATTCTTCGCGAACTTTTTTCGAATTTGGGTGCCGGTACTATGGTCTACGCCGATGAATACGAGGCGATTCGGCCTGTCCGCAATTCTGATATACCTGATATTCTCCGCTTGATGGACCCTCTGATGTTGAAGGGGATTTTAATCCGGCGCAGCGCGGAAGATATTCAAAAAAAGAAAGATGATTATGTGGTTTTTGTTATTGACGGCACGATTCACGGCTGCGCGGCTTTACATGATTGGGGTGAGGATCAGGCGGAAATTGCCGCTCTTGTCGCCAGTCCGAGTGCTTCCGAAATGGGTATCGGACGGAGTCTTGTCCGCTATCTTATTGACAAAGCGCGGCAGCTTGGTATGCGGCGGGTCTTTGTGTTGACCATAAGCTCTCAGGATTGGTTTGAAACCTTGGGGTTCACGGAGGTACCGATTGAGACCTTGCCGCGGCTTAAACGGGATTGTTATAATTATGAACGTAAGAGTAAGGTGTTCGCGCTGGCTTTGTGACTTGTTCAGGGCGGGCGTACCGAATGACTGATAAAATCGCTTTGAGTGCCGCTGTCGGGGGGCCTGTAACCTAAATAAAGGATTATTGTTTTATAATAGTATGAGGATGCCGTTATCAGATTTTAAAAAACTATACGATATGGCATTCCCTATTTTGTTTCGTATTGCCTGGCGGATTGCGGGAAGTGAAGATGTTGCGGAAGATCTCTGCCATGAGGCTTTTTCGCGTTTGTACGAAAAGGATATGAATTTTCCAAATCTTGACGAAGCCAAGTATTGGCTGATTCGGGTTGTAAAAAATATTGCGTTGAACTACGCGAAGCGGAAGCAACGGGAAATTAAAGTCTATGAAAAAGCGTTTCGTGAAAATAAACGTGAACAGCTCTCTGCGGAAAGTGTTCTCGCTAAAAAAGAAACGGTAAAGGATGTGCGGGAAGCATTATTGAAACTCCCTCCGAGCTTGCAAGAAGTGTTGATCTTAAAAGAATATACGGAATTCAATTATCAGGAAATCGGACGCGCCTTGGGTATTACCGAAGGGAATGTCAAAGTGCGTGTATTCAGGGCAAGAGAGCGTTTGCAGAAAATTCTGGAGGGTGAATATGGGAACTGATATGTGTCTTAAAAAACGGATCCTGTCGGTTTATTTTGACGGAGAATTACCCGAACAGTTTAAGCGCAAAGCAGAAGAACACCTTGCCGTATGTGAAAAATGCAGGAAAACGGTGAGTGATTTCGGCTTTTTATCACGGGAACTTTCCGGCAATGACGATAGCGTGTGCGACGGCCTTGAGTCGGTAAAGGCCCGTCTCTGGAATACATTGTCCGCCGGGGACGGCGGTAAAAGAGCGCGGCGTTATATGCCGTTAAAGGGGCAACAGTGGAGGAGGACGGTAACTGTACCCTTACCCTTTGTGATTGCCTCCTGTTTTATCATGGCATCTGCCGCCGGTTTTCTGTTTTATGAATTTGCCGCTAGGCAAAGTGAAAAAGCAGGCAATATTCTTGCACGTTATATTGACGAGGAGCAAGACGCTTTTTATCAGGAAAGTCTTTACCTCAATGACGGTACGCTCGCTCCTTCGTGGTATCCTTCGGATATGGACGATGTTGTGTTGTATTTAAACAATAATATTTCGGACGTCTTGGATATAAGATTGCCGGAAAGCAAAAGTTTCAACAGATTCGGTGAGCCGAAGTTGATAAACGAGTCAAATTATCAGGGGAGAAGAACGCATTGATGGGAATCTATCCGAAAAATTTCCATGTGCTATTTCAATCGAATAGACCGGATTCTTGTTTCGGTACTCGGCGTGTCCATTTGCCGCTCAAGAATTTTTATATTATCATCTGCTTTTTATGTCTTGTCCCGGAGTTCCCGCTGAACGGGCAAGAGCTCAACGGGGCACCGGCAAAAACGACCTCGACTGCTCAGGAGAGCAGGGGTAATGAAGAGGGCGATAAACAAAGCTTGAAAAAAGACAAAGAGCTTCCGCCTGTTCTCCAAAACAAGGTTGTTTCATTTCATATCAGTGCCCGTGTTTTTGAAAACAGAGGAGAAAACGGGTGGTCTGAGGTATGGCATAAGGATAGCGTTAAAAACGCTATCCCCGGTCAGCCGATGAGTATCAAGCTTGTCGGGACGAATCTTGTAGTTATTGTTCAGTTTACGCCGTACTTAAAACGCAATGAAACGGGTATCCTTGTCGCTCAGGCCCAAGTGTGGATTGAGGATGAAAACCACAATATGCGTTACCAAACGACGCTTCACTCAATTCCGCTTAAATTCGGCGAAGAAATTTACTACTTCCCGTTGGGGGAGCAAGAACCGGAAGGGATCAATTCTATCGAAATATGTTTAGAGATGAGTCCCTACAACGAAAGAGAGCTGCTCTCTTCCCACCTTGAGCCCGCACTTTCCGAATGAAAAAGTTCTTTTTACCTTTTGTACTGGTACTTTTTGCTGTCGGCTGCAGCGGGAAGAATTCGGCTGTGTTATGGACAGACAAGCCGGAAATCGTGATTTACGCACAGCTTTATAACTCAAGTCAAAGTAAATACACAATAGAAGTTAAATTTGTTGAATCTCCGGCGGAACGTTTGATAAATACACGGATAAGTCCCGATATGGTGATCGGCAGTTATCTTAACAGTACCAAATCAATAGATCTGTTTCAAAATATTGATTTTCTTTTTGGGAAAAATTCAATCAATAAAAATTCGTTTTATCCTGAATTATTACATTTGGGTCTCGTTAAAAAAGAGCAGCGTCTTATTCCGATTTCGTTTAACCTTCCCGTTATTATATTTAAAAATAGCAATGAAAATGCCATGTCAAATGATATCATCAGCGATTTAGATGAACTAAAACGGCTGGGATTGGAGTACAACGAGCATACCAATGCTAATTGGGCACGGAAAGGCTTTTCGCCCTTGTGGGGGCGAGGAAATGATTTTCTTTTTACAACAGCAGTTCTGTTCGGGGTGGATTTTGAGGAAGCTGCGGGTAAAAATTCGAAAAAAGACGTGCTCAACTGGAACGAGGCCCGGTTAGATGAGGCTATCCGGTATATAAAGGATTGGATTGATTTAAACGGGGGGATTCAAGCGGAAAATGATTTTATTTATAAATACTTTTTTAATCCGTCCCCCAAATTACTTTCGGAAGGCAGAATTCGTTTTGCCTATATGAAGAGCGGCAATTATTTTATCTTGCCGCAAAACGCCACGGCGGGACTTGATTTCAGGTGGCTGTCACGGGGAAAGCGTCTGCCCGTTACGGAAGATACCGTATTATTCGGTATACCTAAAAAGAGCCAGTCTAAAAGCATCGCCGCCGATTTTGCCCGTTGGTTTTTTAACGAGAGCACGCAGGATTTATTTCTCGAGAACAGCCGCGACAACCATTTAAATGAAATCGTATTTGGCATCGCGGGCGGATTTTCCGCCATGCGGACAGTAAGCGAATTTGTATTCCCCAAGTATTACCATAATTTATTGGGTCATATCCCGCCTGCGGACTATCTTGTTGCTGTTCCCGCTGCGCTTCCGGAAAGCTGGAAGAACATAAAAGAAGATGTCATCCTTCCCTATATGCTTGCGGCTGTGAATAATCAGGGCGCGAGCCTCGTTTTGCGGGAAAAACTGAATGAATGGCAGGCACTTAAGCGGGACAGGTTCAGATAGGCCGCATCCGGCATTATCCGCCGGAATTGGCACTGCTTTGAATATGACAGCCCCCTAACTTTTTGCCATCTCTTCGGCGATACGGCGGTGTTTTTCCGCCCAGTCACGCACGGCATCCGGTGCTGAACAGCTTACATCGTAGGTTCGTTTCAGAAAATCCCAGTGTTTGACAATCCAAACATACAGATCGCTCTCTGTCCGTTTTGGAAACAACGCACAGAGTTTTTCTTCTTTTTCGATCTCAATTATCGGTTGATAAACATTATTATACCATGAAAGGAGTGCATCTGTAAAAGGGATTTCATCGCCGCGGTTTTCATTCATATAGTATTTATGTACCAATATATGGTTGTATATAACATCGTAACGCCCTGTCCTGCTGAAATTCAGGCTGTCGCATCCGGTAATAGCGCCGAAAGAAGTTTTCTCGTAAAAGATTTTCTTTTCAAAACTAATGACAGCGTCTTGCAGCTCGACAAGCGTCATCTTGGGAACAATGGTTATATCGCTTGCAAGGCTGGTGATTTCCGCATCAATGAATTCCACGCCTTGAGCTTTTGCCACGGACACCCGGTGATTCCCGTCACGGACAAAATAGGCCCCGCCGATTTCGTATAATTGAATGGGCGGCAGATTAAGATCCTGTAGATGAGCCTTGTCAACGCTTTCCCATCTATAGCGCAGATGTTCTGCTTTCGGGAAAAAACACTTGGTAAAATCCTGATAACGGCCCTCGCTGCCGACAATCAGATTGATAGGAATTACGTCCATACCTCGGTAAACTTCATGATCCGGTTTTAAGATCTCTTTTACATCGTTAAACGCGAGAAGCTGATCTTTATCGCGGCGTAAAAAATGCTGAATACGCGAAAGGAGCGCCTTGCCCCGGGCTTTTGAGAAATCATGCGATGCCTGAAGTGTAAGCATACCGTCTTCGTTCATTTTTTCCGGTCCTTCTTTGCCTTGTCCTCGTTAATCTCTATAACAGTATGACTGTACGCATTCACAATCGTTGTGGCGTAGTATACTGTGTTTCTCTTTTCCGAGATATTGTAAAGATGTATATGCCCGTGAACAAGATATTTTGGCTTAAACACGCGCATAAACCATAAAAACGGTTTAAAACCCTGATGACACAAATCGTTTTGATCATGAATTCCCTCAGGCGGTGCGTGAGTAAGAAGCAGGTCTAAAAAACGACCGTGCCTTAGTTTGTTAAATAGCAATTTCGGTAATAATTTGAGGATCTCAAGTTTCATGTCGAAATTCGAGAACTGATTTTTTCCGTCATTGTAACGCATGGAGCCCCCAAGACCGGCAAATAGCAGCGTTGATTCTTTTACCACTTTACCGCCGATATGCGAAGCGCCCGCTCCGGGGATAAAATAGCTTGTCAGATTGAGCTCAAGGGGATCCCGTGATTTTTTATCATAATAGTCGAAGTCTCCTAAATTATGATTACCGAATACAAAGAGCAGCGGTTTATTTAAGCTTGACACGATAAATTCCAGATAATCTAAAGGCAGGTCGCCGGCGCTAAGCACACAATCAATATCGGCAAAATGTTCTTTAATAGCGCCTGAATAGACCAAGGGGTCCGTTGTATCCGACACACATAAAATTTTCATACCATACCCCTTACTGATAGCATACTGTTTTTTTATTATCCGGATCAATAATTTTCAAAAGGAGAGTCGGGGGCAAGAGCCTCGTCCTGTCCGCGCCGGATCAGCGGTGGCGGGCCGAAACTGAAATAACACGCATTGCCGTGCCGTCAAATTTACCTCGTTCTCAGTGTTCTCGACGGCTTTTCATGGCGTCTCAATGGCCTGTAAAGACCATTTCCTGAAAATGCGGATGTTTTTCGAAAGATAGCTTTTGGGCTTTTACGTTCAACCAGGACAGAAAAATTGAGTATTAAACGTAAATACTTCAAAGCATCTTTTAATAAGCATTTCTTGTATCACACCCTGTTTGGTAAAAATTAATTTTTTTGTTTTATTTCACAGGGCACTTGACATTTTTTTTAATTGTGATATAGTTATCACAACGGGTGTCCAAACCACTCACCGCGCCGAGGACAGGTTCTCCTGTGGCGTGCGTCTTTCGCTTCAAATAAGCGATGGATTGGGGTAGAGATTCGGGAATCGCACGCTGTAAGCGTAAGGTTTCGGGTCTGTACTGTGGGATAGGTGGAACACGGCATACGAGGCAGTGTTGATTTAAGCCAGCCTCTTCTTGTCTGTTTTATCTTTCCTGATAGTTTTATTTCCGCATGGCGGAATTTGTGTTGGGGGCTTGCATAATTTTTAAAATTATGTCAGGCTCAAAATGAAAAATTTAGTGTGTTCAATTATTGCTAAGGAGGAACACGGTGGCTAAAGATAAGTTTGAAAGAAAAAAAATCCACATGAATGTTGGTACGATTGGTCACGTTGACCACGGCAAAACAACTTTGTCGGCGGCTATCACCATGCATTGCGGCAAAAAGTACGGTGATAAAGTAATGAAATACGACGAAATTGATAATGCGCCCGAGGAAAAAGCTCGCGGTATCACGATCAATACTCGTCACCTTGAGTATCAGTCGGAAAAGAGGCATTATGCCCATATCGACTGTCCCGGACACGCCGACTATATAAAGAATATGATTACCGGCGCAGCCCAAATGGACGGTGCTATTCTTGTTGTTTCGGCACCGGATTCGGTCATGCCGCAAACGCGTGAGCATATTATCTTGGCCCGTCAGGTCGGGGTTCCTAACATCATTGTTTTTCTTAATAAAATCGATCAGCTTGAAGATCCCGAACTTATTGATCTTGTCGAGGAAGAGGTTCGTGATGTTCTTACGAACAATGGTTTTCCCGGCGATAAGATTCCGATTATTAAGGGTTCTGCATTTAGGGCTATGTCTGAGCCTGATAATCCTGAGGCAACGAAGTGCATTGATGAGCTCCTTGATGCTATGGATACTTACTTCCCCGATCCTCAGCGTGACAGCGATAAGCCCTTTCTTATGCCGATTGAAGATGTATTTACAATTTCGGGTCGTGGTACTGTTGTTACCGGTAAAATTGAGCGTGGTTTCGTAAAGCTCAATGAAGAAGTTGAGATTGTCGGTATTAAGCCCACAAAGAAAACTACGATTACCGGTATCGAAATGTTTAATAAGTTGCTTGACGAAGGTCAGGCTGGTGATAATGTCGGTGCTCTTCTTCGTGGTATTGATAAAAAAGACGTTGAGCGCGGTCAGGTTCTTGCGAAACCCGGTTCAATTACCCCGCACAGTAAATTTAAAGGGCAGATCTACTGCTTGACAGCAGAAGAAGGCGGGCGTAAAACACCGTTTTTCACCGGTTACCGTCCTCAGTTTTATTTTCGTACAACGGATATTACCGGCACGGTTAAATTGCCCGATGGCAAGGAAATGGTTATGCCCGGTGATAACACGGAAATTGCAGGAGAACTGATTCACCCGATCGCTATGGAAAAAGGCTTGCGTTTTGCTATCCGTGAAGGCGGCAAAACCGTTGCTTCCGGTCAGGTTACGGAAATTATTGAATAAAAGGCATAGGTCAAAAGCGGAATGTATATAAACGGGGTTTTGTTATCCTGTGTTTTAGACACAGGCTTTTGGCTGGCGGAGGAATGATGAGCAAGGAACGAATTCGCGTTCGTTTACGCGGTTTCGATGTTGAATTAATTGATCAGAGTGCAAAATCAATCGTAGGAACGGTGGTTAAGGCGGGAGCTAAAGTTACCGGCCCGATTCCCCTACCTACGAGGATTAATAAGATTACGGTTTTGCGCTCACCTCATGTGGATAAAAAATCACGTGAGCAGTTTGAAATGAGGACGCATAAGCGCCTGATAGATATAATCGACCCCTCGTCGGAAGTAATGGATTCTTTAATGAAACTTGAGCTTCCCGCTGGTGTTGATGTAGAGATTAAACAGTAAGGAAATAGGGAGTAAGGAGTGGGTTTGCAGGGATTTAGTGAAAATCCCCGTTCCCCGTTCCCCGTTCCCCGTTCCCTATGGAGTTGATGCCATGTTGGGGCTTTTAGCCAAAAAGATAGGAATGACTCAGGTTTTTAACGATGAGGGACATCTTGTTTCGGTAACAGTGATTCGTATTGATGAAAATACGGTCATTGCCCGGAAAGAAAAAGATAAAGATGCTTATTCGGCCGTTCTTCTTGGACTTGACAATGTAAAAGTATCAAGAGTGAGCAAGCCGGAATTGGGGCAGTATCCCGAAGGGCTTGCACCAAAGAAGTATCTTAAAGAATTTCGTGATTTCCCGAAGGAATGTAAAGCGGGCGATGTTTTTGGGGTAGAATTATTTGAGGGTTGCGGCTATATTGATGTTACCGGAATTTCCAAGGGTAAAGGCTTTCAGGGAGTTGTAAGGCGTTATGGATTCGGTGGTGGACGTTATACTCACGGGTCTAAGTTTCACCGTGAACCCGGTTCGACAGGGCAGTCAACTTATCCGCATAAAACATTTAAAAATGTGAAGTTGCCCGGAAGAATGGGACGTGAAAAGATTACCGTCTTGAGTCTTAAAGTGGTAAAGCTTGATAAAGAAAATAAGCTCTTACTTGTTCATGGTTCTGTCCCCGGTATCAACAAGGGTTTGATTTTTGTTAGACCTGCGGTTAAGAAGCAGAGGGTGTCATGAAAAGCAAAGTGTATTCAACAAAGGGTGAAGAACTCAGAACCATAGAACTTGATGAGAAAATTTTTGGTCTGCCTATAAACGAGGATGTAATTTGGTATGCGATTAATAATGAGCTTGCCAATAAGCGTCTCGGAACGGCGCATACTAAAGACAGGAGCGAGGTTCATGGCTCCAATGCAAAGCCGTATAAGCAAAAGGGTACGGGGCGAGCCCGGCGGGGTGATAAAAAGTCCCCACTTTTAGTGGGTGGTGGTGTTATTTTTGGTCCGCGCCATCGTGATTTTTCATATTCAATGCCGAAAAAGGCGAAACGCCTTGCGATTAAAACTATTTTAAGTTTAAAAGCGCAGTCCGAGATGCTTAAACTTATTGAAGATTTTTCTGTTGAGAGTGGTAAAACAAAAGATTTAGCGGCGATTATAAAAAATTTCAGTCTTACCGAGCGTACGGTGCTTGTATTGAACGGTAATGCCGATCAATCCAGAAAAATACGACAGGCCGGAGCGAACATCCCGTATCTTACGATTCTTTCATATCATATATTGCGGGCGCATGACCTTTTTTATGCACGGAAGCTTATTATGTTTGAAGGTGCCGCTCAGAGATTGAGTGAATTTTACGATGAAGTGGAGGCAAGGCAGTGAATTACGAGGCTATTTTAATTGAGCCTGTGCTTTCTGAAAAAACAAATATTATGCGTGAACAAGGCAAATATGTTTTTAAAGTTGATCCCCGTGCGGATAAGCTTAAAATTAAAGAAGCGGTTCGAAGTTTATTTAATGTTCATCCGATAGATTGTAATATTTTGAATATTGCGGGTAAGCCGAAACGCCTTCGTTATAAAAAGGGTACGACTGCTGCATGGAAAAAAGCGATTGTTACGCTTGCGAAGGGCGAAAAAATCGGTCTTTTTGAGGGAGTATAAGAAATGGGGCTTAAAACATATAAACCGTATACTTCCGGAATGCGATCATGGCAGAGCCTTGATTACGCGGAGATTACGGCTGATAAACCGGAAAAATCCCTGACAAAAGGGAAAAATAAACGGTCTGGTCATGATTGGAACGGACGGATTAGTGTTTGGCATAAGGGCGGTGGGCATAAACGTCGTTATCGTATCATTGATTTTAGACGGGATAAACTTGGTGTTCCCGGAAAGATTCTTACCATTGAGTACGATCCGAATAGAAGTGCTAATATAGCGCTGGTTGTATATGCTGATGGTGAAAAACGATATATCATTGCGCCGAAAGGCTTGAATGTCGGGGCCTCAATTATAAGTGGACCTACAGCGCCGATAGAAACGGGCAACGCGCTTCCACTGGAAAGTATTCCGCTTGGATTTACGGTTCATAATATTGAGCTTAACTTGGGGAAGGGGGCGCAACTCTCCCGTTCTGCGGGAACGAGTGCGTTAATTGCCGCAAAAGAAGGCGATTATGTGACAATCAAGCTTCCCTCCGGTGAAATGAGGATGGTTTTTAAAAAATGCTATGCAGTAATAGGAACTGTTGGCAATGAAGATAAGATGAATGTTCAGATCGGAAAGGCGGGCCGTAAACGTTGGCTGGGGGTTAGGCCCACAGTTCGTGGTATGGTTATGAATCCGGTTGACCATCCGCATGGTGGTGGAGAAGGCAAGAATAAGGGTATACATCCGGTTACTCCGTGGGGGCAGCCAACCAAGGGTTATAAAACAAGAGATAAGCATAAGCCTTCAACAAGGTTTATTGTGAGCCGCGGTAAAAAGAAATAGGGGGATATGATTGTCAAGATCTATTAAAAAGGGTCCTTTTATTGAAAAGGCTCTTTATAAAAAAGTGTTGGAGATTGGAAGATCAACAGAAAGGAAAATGATAAAAACATATTCACGTTGTTCGACAATTATTCCTGAAATGGTTGGTAGTACAATTTCTGTATATAATGGAAAGAGTTGGATTCCGGTTTATATTACTGAAAATCTTGTTGGACACAAGCTCGGAGAGTTTGCTCCTACACGGATTTTCAGGAGACATTCCGGTTCCGATAAAAAAGCGTCAAAGGGTTAAGCTATGTCAAAAGAGCAAAAGAAAGAGACGGAAAGGGGTTATAAAGCGGTTTCGAAATTCTTGATCGCTTCCCCGTATAAAGTTAGACCTGTTGCGGATTTAATTCGTAGAAAGCCCTATACCGAAGTTTTGGCAGTTTTAGAGAATATGCCGCATAAGGGAGCACGACTTCTCTGGAAGACTGTAAAGTCGGCAGCTTCGAATGCGCTTAACATCAATAAGAAATTGGATGAAGATATGTTGTATATCAGTAAGGTGTTAGTTGATGATGGTCCCAGGGTAAAACGAGTTTGGTGTAGGGGTAGGGGCAGGGCCGATATGCTTTTAAAAAGATTTTGTCACATTACTGTTGTAGTAGACGAAACAGAAAAGGTGGGGGTCTAAATTGGGACAGAAAGTAAATCCGATTGGATTAAGACTTGGAATTAGCAGAACATGGTCTTCGCGTTGGTATGTTGACCCGAAAGAGTATGCGAATACTCTGCATGAAGATATTAAGTTGCGTAAGTTCATCCATAAGATGCCCGAAACGAAAGGTGCTGATATTGCTGAAATCGAAATTATCCGCCATCCGCAGAGGATAACAATTGTTATTCATACGGCACGTCCCGGTGTTATTATCGGGGTTAAAGGTGCCAATATTGAGGCAATTGGTGCGGAACTACAGAGGCTTGTAAATAAAAAGATTCAGCTTAAAATAAAGGAAGTTCGTAATGCGGACGGTAATGCTCAGGTTATCGCGCAAAATATCGCAAGGCAGCTTTTAGCGAGAAGTTCTTTCCGGAGAACGATGAAGCAATCGATAAGTAATGCGATGAAGAAAGGCGAGGCAAAGGGAATTAAAATTCGTCTTTCCGGACGTCTTGGTGGTGCCGAGATGTCACGTACTGAAGAAGCAAAAGAAGGGCAGGTTCCTTTGCATACTTTGCGGGCTGATATTGACTATGGTTTTGCAGAGGCACACACAACCTTCGGTGCAATTGGTGTTAAAGTATGGGTGTTCCGTGGTTTTAATTATGGCAAAGAAGAAAAAGAAGATGCTGGTGCCATAGTCCGAAAGCGGAGAGAGCGCACGGGCCAAGGAGCTAATTGATGTTAAGTCCTAAACGTGTAAAACATAGAAAGGTTCAACGCGGGAGTATACCGGGTAACGCAACACGATGTAATACCGTTGCGTTTGGAGAGTATGGTCTTATTGCATTGGATAGAAAGTGGATTACAAACAGGGAAATTGAAGCTGCCCGTATTGCGATGAACAGGCATATAAAGCGCGGTGGTAAACTGTGGATTCGTATTTATCCGGATAAACCGTATTCAAAAAAACCTGCCGATACCCGTATGGGGAAAGGGAAGGGAGCAACTGAGTACTGGGTAGCGGTTGTAAAACCCGGGACGGTTATGTTTGAATTAGGTGGTGTTGACCGTAAACTTGCTGAAGAGGCAATGGTTTTAGCGGGGGCAAAACTTCCGATTAAGACAAAGTTTGTCTCCCGTGCTGATTTTGAGATGAGCAATTAATAAGAGGAAATAATCAGGAAGTGACAGAGTTCATTTGATCTGTTGCGGGCGTAAAAGATTGACGAAAGACCGGATGTTTGATTGTCAGATAGGGTGTAAAAAGAAATGAAAGATTCGTTTAAAAATTTAACTTTGCCTGAGTTAAGGGCAAAAAGAGTCGAGCTTGGAAGAAAATTTCTGGAATTAAGATTTAATTTAGTCGTAGGTCATGTAGAAAACCCTGTGCAAAAACGAATAATGCGGCATCAAATTGCCCGCCTTAATACCTTGATTCATCAACAGGAACTTTCGGTAAAAGATGCGGGATTGAAAGCTTAAGAGCATTTTTAATGCGCTTGAGCTAAACAGACGGGATATAGGAGAGTAGAAATTGGCAGAGGAAAAAGTCAAAAGTAAAAAGGAATTCGTCGGCTTTGTTAAGAATAAAAAAACGGTGGACGAAAACGGGAAAATTACCGCTGGTATGGACAAAACAATAGTTGTGTCAGTAGAAACCCGTGCTCTTCATCCATTATATAAGAAATATGTTAAACGGGTAAAAAAGATTAAGGCACATGACGAGAAAAATGAGGCAAGAAGCGGGGATCGGGTTCGTGTGGTTGAATGTCGTCCAATTAGTAAAGAAAAATGTTGGAAACTTGTCGAAATTCTTGAGCGTGTGAAGTAGGAGACTCTAATGGTTCAGGTAGAAACTTTCCTGAATGTTGCCGATAATTCGGGAGCAAGGACAGTTCAATGTATTAAAGTGTTGGGTGGCTCTAAACGAAGATATGCGAGTATTGGTGATCTTATTGTTGTCGCGGTAAAAGACGCCTTGCCTACATCTTCAATAAAGAAGGGTACGGTAGAAAAAGCCGTTGTTGTGCGGACACACAAAGAATACCGCAGACCGGATGGTACTTATATCCGTTTCGATGATAATGCATGCGTTATTATTGATGGGAACAAGAACCCCAAGGGAAAACGTATCTTCGGGCCGGTTGCCCGGGAATTGCGCGAAAAAGACTTTATGAAAATTGTCTCTCTCGCGCCTGAAGTCCTGTAAGGAGTGAAAAATGGCGCTGGTAGCGGAACAGCATAAATTTAAGTTAAAAAAAGATGACATGGTTGAACTTGTCGCAGGTAAAGATAAGGGAAAGCGTGGAAAGATTTTACGCATCCTGCGGGATAGGGATCGTGTGGTTGTTGAGGGCCTTAATATTGTTAAAAAGACAAAAAAGAGGCGTAGTCAACAGGAACGAGGCGGCATCATTGAAATTGAGGCGGCGATTCATGCTTCAAATGTAATGATTGTTTGTAAAAAATGTGGGAAACCGGTTCGTATCGGTTATAAAATAGACGGCGAAAAAAAAACGCGAGTCTGTAGGAAATGCGGAGAGGCATTATAATGAGTGAAGAAAACGCAAAAAGCGGTGAAACAAGGAAAAGCCGGTCTCCAAAGACAGGTGAAAAGGCTACCGGGTTAAAAAAGACCGCAAGTAAAGACGTGGCGACAAAAGAAAGCGGATATAAAAATACGCTGGAAAAGGGTTATGTGCCTCGACTTAAAAAGATCTACAAGGAAAAAATCGCCCTTGAGCTTTTTAAAGAGCTTGGTTTGAAATCAGTAATGCAAATTCCACGCTTGGAAAAAATTATTGTGTCAATGGGCGTAGGAGAGGCTATTTCCAATAAGAAGCTTTTGGATGCGGCGATTGAGGAGTTATCGTTGATAACCGGACAAAAAGCTGTTAAAACAAAGGCTAAAAAAAGTATAGCGAATTTTAAAATCCGTGAAGGACAGGAAATTGGTGCAAAAGTAACGCTTCGTGGCGCGATGATGTATGAATTTCTTGACAGGCTCGTTAATGCGGCACTTCCCCGTGTAAAAGATTTCCGTGGAATCAATAGGAATGCTTTTGACGGACACGGCAATTATGCGCTTGGCATAACAGAGCAGATTATCTTTCCGGAAATTGACTTCGATAAAATTGAGCGTATTGCCGGTTTGAATGTTGTCATTGTTACTACGGCACAGACCGATGCGGAGGCGAAAATTTTTCTCTCCAAGTTCGGAATGCCGTTTAGAAAATAAGGAGTTAACCGGATACCCGGTAATTGGATTGTAAGGAGCATAAATGGCAAGGAAAGCGATGATTATCAAGGCGTTGCGGACGCCTAAATATAAAACAAGAAAAGTGAATCGGTGTAGGATCTGTGGACGGGCAAGGGGCTATTTACGGAAATTTGAGATGTGCCGTCTTTGTTTTCGTAAGCTGGCAAGCGAAGGTTTGATCCCCGGTGTCACAAAATCAAGCTGGTAAAGGAGGAGAGGTATGAGCGTTTCTGATCCTATTGCGGATATGCTAACCAAACTCCGGAATGCCGGAATGGCTAAGCATGAGAAGGTGGATGTTCCTCCTTCAAAACTCAAAGTTGAAATAGTGAAGATTCTGAAATCAGAGGGCTATATCAAGAATTTTAAGAAGAAATCCGATGAGGGTGAAAATATCTTAACCGTCTTCTTAAAATATGATGATAAAGGTTTTCCTGTGATTCACGGCATAGAAAAAGTATCGACACCGGGTCGCCGGGTCTATACAGGCTATAAAAAAATGCCGAGGGTTTATAACGGGTATGGTGCTTTGATTGTGTCAACTTCAATGGGCGTTACCACAAGTAAAAAGGCCGCGGAAAATCAAGTTGGCGGTGAAATTATTTGTAAGGTTTGGTAAGGGGTAGAGTATGTCACGGATCGGCAAAATACCGGTTAAAGTGCCGCAAGGCGTTAAAGTAAGCTTCGATCATCATGTGATGACGGTCGAAGGAACTAAAGGAAAGCTTTCTCAAGCTTACAGTGAGCTTGTTACTTTTGAAAATAAGGGTAGCGAGATACTTGTTAGCAGAGTGAATGACGAGAAACAGACAAAAGCATTTCACGGGCTTTATCGTAATCTTTTGAATAATATGGTAATAGGCGTATCCAATGGTTGGAGTCGTGTTTTACTTATTAACGGTGTTGGTTACCGTGCCGAAGTAAAAGGAAATCTTCTTACGATGAATCTTGGGTATTCTAACGAGATTCAAGTCGGAATTCCTGAGGGACTTACCGTAATTGTTGAGCAAAATGTTCGTGTTACGATCAGTGGTAACGATAAGCAGCGGGTTGGTGAGTTTGCTTCGGAAGTGAGAAGTCTTCGTCCTCCTGAGCCTTATAAGGGTAAGGGGATAAAATATGATGAAGAGCATATCAGAAGGAAAGTCGGTAAATCCGGCGTCAAATAGGGAATCGTTATGTTAAGAAAAATGCATGAAAAAGACCGTAAGCGCTTGAAGAGAAGAATCCATATCAGGAAGACGCTTTCAGGTACGGCGGAACGTCCGAGGATGACTATAACAAGAAGTAACCGGAATCTTTCCGTTCAGGTTATTGATGATACCGTGGGGAAGACTTTAGCCGGTGCATCAACTTTGGAGAAAGAACTTAAGACGATAAAACCGACAATTGAGGGAGCCGGACAGTTAGGTGAGCTTGTCGGAAAGAGGCTTTTGGAGAAAAACATCAAAACTGTGGTGTTTGACAGGAACGGTTACTTATATCATGGCGTTGTTAAAGCATTAGCCGATGGAACCCGCAAGACGGGTATAGTATTTTAGGGGGCTTAATGGAGCATTTCAGAGAAAGAGACCGCGATAAGAATTCCGAAAAAGAAAAGGAATTTGTTGAAAAGCTGGTCAAACTTAACAGAACCGCAAAAGTAGTAAAAGGCGGTCGAAGGTTTTCATTTTCCGCCTTGACTGTTGTTGGAGACCGTAAGGGTAAAGTTGGATGGGGTTTTGGGAAGGCAAATGATGTTTCTGAGGCTGTCCGTAAAAGCATGGACAAAGCAAAACGGAATATGATTCAGCTTCCGATTAAAAACGGGACAATTCCGCACAGCATTCAGGCGAAATTCAAGGCATCCATGGTGCTTTTGAAACCTGCCTGTTCCGGTACCGGTATTATTGCCGGCGGCCCGGTACGTGCAATTATGGAAGCAGGTGGTGTAAGTGATGTTCTTTCGAAATCAATAGGTGCGTCTTGTCAGTATAATGTGATAAAAGCGACATTTGAGTGTATAAAGCGCATAATGGATGTAAAAAAGATTTCAAGGGATAGAGATAGACCGGTGCGTGAGCTTTGGGGGTAAACATGGCGGACGGCGTAAAAAAAATTAAGATTCAACTTGTGAGAAGTACGATAGGTACGCTTCCTGTTCAAAGAGCTACGGTAAGATCTCTTGGTTTGAGAAAAATAGGCTCCTCTGTGGAGCATGAAGTAAATTCCGCGATTTTAGGGATGGTGAGGAAAGTGTCTCATCTTGTCTCGGTGGAGGAATGTTAAATAATGCATAGTTTTGATTTACGGAGACCGGATGGTGCCAATAAACGAAAGCGGATTGTTGGGCGCGGACAGGGTTCCGGCCGGGGGACAACCGCTGGCAAAGGAAATAAGGGTCAGCAGTCACGTTCCGGCGGAAAGACCTATGTGGGTTTTGAGGGTGGTCAGATGCCGCTTTACAGACGGCTTGCGCATCGCGGGTTTTCAAATTATCCGTTTAAGAAGACTTTTCAAGTAGTGAATCTTTCACAGATTGAAAAGCATTTTGAGTCCGGTGACACTGTTGATCTGCCGTCTTTATTTCTAAAAGGACTTGTCAAGGGTTCCGATCCGGTAAAAATACTCGGAGACGGTGCTTTAACAAAAAAGATAGATCTTAAGATCGCGTATGCCTCGGCTTCGGCGAAAGAAAAGATACGAAAAGCGGGCGGAGTTGTGGCGGAACTTGCTAAAAGCACGGAAGAGTCAACGGGAAAGAAGGCTTAGGCTAATATAAATGACAAATCCTTTAGTTGGTATTTTTAGAGTAAAAGAGCTTCGCGAACGTATTTTTTTTACATTGACCATGTTGATAGTTTTTCGTATTGGCGCGGTTATACCGGTACCCGGTATAAATGTTTCTGTGTTGACATCGGTTTTCGGTCAGAATGGTGACAGCGCAAATCCAATCGTGAGTTATCTTAACTTTTTCGCCGGCGGTGCTTTTACGAATTTTTCGATTTTTATGCTGGGAATAATGCCTTATATCTCTATGTCAATCATTATGCAGTTATTGCTGATTGTCTTTCCCGGTTTAAAAAAACTTTCCCAAGAAGAAGGCGGTCGGCGGAAAATCCAGATGTACCAACGTTATGGCACGGTTATTGTTTGTGTTATCCAGTCTTTTGCTATTACTCAATACGCGCAGAGCATAACCAGACAGGCAGAAGGTGCGAATCTTCTTACTATGGGAATGGTTCCTTTTACGTTATTGGCAATACTTACTATCACAACGGGAACGATGTTACTTATGTGGATGGGAGAACAGATTACTAAACGCGGCATCGGAAACGGAATATCGCTGTTGATCTTTGCCGGAATTGTCGCTCGTATCCCTCATGCGGTTTGGGAATTGATCGACAGTGTGCGGCGGGGAAACCTTAATTTGGTTTTTGTTATTGTTGTGTTTGTTATGTTTGTTGCCATTGTGTGTCTTGTTGTATTTGAACAACAGGGACAGCGGAAAATTCCTGTTCATTATGCGAAGCGGGTTGTCGGCAGGAAAATGTACGGAGCGCAGAATACCTATATACCGTTTAAAATCAATCCGTCAGGGGTTATTCCGGTTATTTTTGCTTCATCAATTTTGATGTTTCCTTTACAGATTGCCTCGACAATCGGAGGAAATGTTGCTTGGATGGGGAAACTTGCCAATGCTCTTACTCCACGGGGTGTTTTGTATAATATTTTGTATGTAATATTAATAATCTTCTTTGCGTATTTTTATACGCAGGTTTCGCTGAATCCTATTGAAATCGCGAAGAATATCAGGGAAAATGGGGGATCTATTCCGGGGATTAGGACTGAACGGATTGAGAAGTATCTTACAAAGATTTTAAACCGTATTGTGCTTCCCGGATCACTTTACCTTGCGCTGATTGCGGTTATGCCGACTATTATTCAGTTTTTCTTTAATTTTCCTGCCCAAATTTCGTATTTGATGGGCGGTACATCTCTCTTGATTATGGTTGGTGTTGATTTGGATACGATGAGTCAGATTGAAGCTCAGCTTAAAATGCATCATCATGACGGTTTGACGAAAAAAGGGCATCTGCGGGGAAGGAATTTGTAGAAGTTGACTTATGAAAATCCGCGCTTGTTTCGGATGATGATTTTTTGTGTGGAAAATGATGTGAGCTAAACACAGGAAGTAGTTTTTGTGTCTTGTTTTTGAGCGGGTAGTCAGAGAAGACTTTGCCGGACGAAGCTTTAAAGAAAGTGTGGGATGGATTGCTTCCTCTTTTGCAAAAGGAGGAGAAATTGTTGGTGTATCCCCATCCCCTTGATATTGAAATAATATATTGGGTGATGTACTATTTCAAAGTAAGAGGAGAATAGACAATGAAAGTGAGAACGAGTGTAAAAAAAATTTGTGATAAATGTAAAGTCATTAAACGTAAAGGGATTGTTCGTATTATTTGTGAAAATCCCAAGCATAAACAGAAGCAGGGTTAGGAGGAAAAATGGCGCGTCTTGTTGGCGTTGACTTACCGAATAAGCATATTGATATTGCTTTAACTTATATTTACGGAATTGGGCATTCCAGCGCGGTTGCTATTTGTGATCGGGCAAAGCTCGATAGAATGCGACGTATAAATGATTTGTCGCAGGAAGAACTCAATGAGCTTCGGAAAATAATCGAATCGGACTATAAAGTTGAAGGGCGTTTACGAACTGAAATAGCGCTCAACATCAAACGTCTTATGGATATCGGTTGTTATCGGGGTTTGAGACATCGTAAGGGTTTGCCTTTGCGCGGTCAACGTACGCGGACTAATGCCCGTACCCGAAAGGGCAAAAAGAAAACTGTGGCTGGCAAGAAGAAATAGTAGAATGTACGGGGTGAAAAATGGGGTTTTATTAAAACTCCTTGTCCCCTGTTTTTGTCGTAAATATTATAGGAGTTGAAAGGAAATATGAGCGGAGGAAACCGTGGCTGGTAACGTCAAGAAAAAGAAAGAGAAAAAGTCGATCTATGAAGGCAATGTGTATATTCAGGCGACTTTTAATAATACGATTGTAACTATTACCGATTTAATGGGTAATGCGATATCGTGGGCAAGTTCTGGCGGGCTTGGCTTTAGGGGGGCAAAAAAATCGACACCTTTTGCCGCGCAGACCGTAACTGAAACAGCCGCTCAAAAGGCGCTCCAAGTTGGTCTCCGCGAAGTTCATGTGTATGTTAAGGGTCCCGGTATGGGACGAGAGTCGGCTATCAGACAGTTAGGAGTACTCGGCATGAAAGTAAAATCAATAAATGATGTTACGCCGATACCTTTCAACGGATGCAGGCCCCGAAAAACAAGAAGAATATAGCGGAGCGGAGGAAGAAATGGCTAGATATACCGGCGCTGTGTGCAGATTATGCAGGGCGGAACAAAAAAGGTTAATGCTTAAAGGCGGTAGGTGCAAGAGCGATAAATGTGCGATAAACAGAAAACGTGCTGCTCCGGGAAAGGATCCTAAGAGCAGGGCGGGGAAACCATCTGATTATCGGATTCAGCTTCGTGAAAAACAAAGACTACGCCGTATCTATGGAATGTTGGAAAAGCAGTTCAGATTATTTTTTGAGCGTGCGCTTCGTATGCCGGGTATTACCGGTGAAAATCTTTTTGTATTACTTGAAAAAAGACTCGACAATGTTGTTTATCGACTTCGTTTTGCGGCAAGCAGGACCCAGGCGCGGCAGCTTGTTCTCCACGGGCATATAACTGTGAACGGAGAGGCGGTTAATGTGCCTTCGTATCAGGTAAAGCCGGGTGATGAGATTGCGATAAAAGCTTCAAGCAAAAATCTTTCCGTGATAAGAGAAGCGGTAAAAGAATATGGCAAGTCCGGACTTATGCCTTGGCTTGAGCTTGACGTTGACGCGCTTAAAGGGAAATTTAACGCTGCTCCCAGGAGAAATGACATTACTGATTTGTCCGATATAAAAGAGCAGATGATTGTCGAATTTTATTCAAAATAACAGCTGTTCCCCGCTTGATGAAAAAAGCGGTGTATTTTCACAGCTGTTAAGAATTCCCGCTTTTGCGGGAGAAAATTTTTAAGGAGAATTCATGGCGCGCAAGAACCTCTTAAAAGGATTCAAACGTCCTAAAGGAATAACATCATTTGAACCCGATAATTTACAGGCTAATTATGGAAAGTTTGTTGCGGCTCCATTTGAACCAGGTTTTGGGACAACAATCGGAAATACGTTGCGTCGTATTTTGCTTTCCTCAATTCAAGGCTACGCGATAACATCAGTAAAAATAATTTCGCGGGACGGGAACACTAGCCATACTATTTCAAGTGAGTTTGAAATTATTCCAAACGTTGTTGAAGATACGCTTGAAGTATTGAATAATTTGAAACAAATTCGACTCCGGCTTCCTGAAGACAAAGAGCAGGATGTGCTTGTCTATGATTTTTCGGGGAAAAAAGAAATTAAGAGTGAAGATTTCGCGAAAAGTGGTGCTGTTGAAGTGCTGAATCCCGGCTTGCATATTATGAGTTTGATGGAGGATGCGAATCTTGAGTTTGAAATTCAAATTGATCTTGGACGCGGCTATATTCCTTCGGAAGTGAACGCTCAATATATTGAAGTTATCGGGACTATTCCGATGGACGCAATTTTTTCGCCGGTACGTAAAGTAAAATATGCGGTTGTTCCGACACGGGTGGGACAACGCAGTGATTATGATAAGCTTGAGTTGGAGATTTGGACTGATGGCACGGTGAAGCCGGAAGACACTCTTGCCGATGCGGCAAAGATTGCAAAGGAACATTTTTCTGTTTTTATCAATTTTGACGAGGGTGATTTTGTTTATGATGATGAAGACGAAGAAGAAAACGGACGTATCAGAACTTTGCTCAATACATCAGTTGAACAACTTGATCTTTCTGTGCGTTCCTCGAATTGTTTGAAAATCGCTAATATCAGAACAATCGGAGAACTTATTCGAAAGACCGAGGATGATATCAACAAGACACGAAATTTCGGAAAGAAATCTTTGCAGGAAATTAAAGAACGGCTTGCTGAGTGGAATTTGCAGCTTGGCGTAACGAATGTCAGTGAATTAAAAAACGCTATCAGATTGTATCCGAAAAAGAAGGAAGAAGAAAATGAAGCATAAAAGAGGTTTTAATCCTCTCGAGAGGATGGCCGCGCATCGCAAGGCTCTTATCCGTAATATGTCGGGGTCGTTGTTTCTTTACGGACGTGTAAAAACAACTAAGACAAAGGCGTTGGAAGTTCGCCGTCATGTAGAACGTTTAATTACTCGTGCTAAAGTTGATTCAGTGCACAACAGGCGTATTGTATCCGGTCGTCTTTATGATGAAGGAATTGTGGCAAAACTCTTTAATGAAATTGCGCCTCGAATGAAGGACAGACCCGGTGGATATACAAAGATCATCAAGATCGGTGAGAGGAAAGGGGATGCCGCCTCAATGGTTTTTTTTCAGTTAGTTGATTTTGAGCTAAAAGAAAAAACAGATGATGATAAAAAATCCAAAAAAGAACAGAAAGGAAAATAGATATGTCAAAAGCACATAGAGGTAAAGGAATACGAGATCTGGTATCTAAGGGGCGCGGTGAATGTCCTGTGTGTCATAGAGAAAATGTTAAGATTCTCTATGAACAGGAAGCCGGAGAAAAAAAAATTAAGATATGTAAAACTTGCAAAGCGGCAATTAAGCATGGAAAAAAAGCTATTGCCTCGTAATAGTTTTTTTTGTTTTGTCAAAAAAGAGATCACAGAGAAAAGTAGCGCAAAACGGAAAAAGATTCTTATTATTGCGTTGTGTTTCTTTGTGATCTTTTTTTTATCAGCCCAAGATGTGGTCAATACGGTACCAAGTCAAGAATTTGCACCTGACACCCTGAGAAGGCCTGAGTATGTGACTTATCCTCTGTTGCCCCGTGATATATCAATTGGTGAGTTAGGGCGCGGAACTGCCTCAATTGATTCTTATAATTATACCAGAAAAATACTTGCTGATTTACGACAAAAAAAAATATCAACGTTACCTGCGGATTTTCCTGTCCAAACACGTAATGTTCTTGAGTCGGCTTTGCAGCGCGTTGCGCCGAGAAAATTGAGAATCGGCGGCGGTAGGGAAGAAATTGATGGCAGCAGCTCATTTTTATTCAGATTTATCGGACGTGAATATGAATTTGTAGGCGAAATATATCTGAGGCAAAATGGTGATGAGTGGATGGTTGAGGATATTATTGCCGAGACCCCGCGAAGCCTTGAAGATGTAAAAAAAGACGATAATACTTATTTATGGCTGCCTTATGACCGAATCTATTAAGAGACTTGATTTTTTTATTATCGGGCCTTTGATGTTTTTTGTGATCAAACAGAGAAAAAAATAAATGGATAGTGGCAATAAATCAATAATCCTTTCAAATAGCAATGATGCTCGTATTCTTGTTAATTTTACCGACGACGATCTTAAGGTATATGCTGATTTTATCCCTCCGATAAAAGGCGGCAACCCTTTAACGGAAGAATATGTAAATGTCTTCCTGCAAAAAATGGAAATAAAAAACGGCATCCTGTATGATAATATTAAAGACGCGCTGGAGCGTTGTAATACGGTAAAACGGCTCGTAAAAGACGTACTTATCGCACGGGGAGAGCTGCCTGTTGATGAACTTCCTGCTTATTATGAGCTTGATTCGGGTTTACGGGCTCCGTCGAGACCTGAAGTTAAAGAAGGGACTAAAACGGATTACCGTGCCTGGTCGCCGTTCATAATAGTTCGAAAAGATCAGGCCCTTGCTTTTTATCATCCGGCTGTTGCAGGAAAAACAGGGAAAACGGTTCATGGTAAAGAAGTGCCTTTTAGAACAATTCAAAAGCAAACCTTTGCCGGCGGCAAAAATACCGCGACCGGAAATCAATATATTGTTTCTGAAATTGACGGTTTGTTTGTCTTGTTTGGTAATGTGTTAAACGTGGAACCCGTGCTGGTGATTCGCGGAGCTATAGGCTATGAGACCGGTAATATTAATTTCCCCAATGATGTTCAGATACGCGGCTCGGTCAATGACGGGTTTAAGCTTGTTGTCGGGGGAAACCTTACGGTAAAAGAAACGCTTGATGTAAGCGATATTATTGTAAAGAATAATCTGAATGTTTCGGGAGGCATGATTGGGCGCGGTTTGTCTTTGGCAAAAGTAAGCGGCTTAATTGAGACACGTTTTATTCAAAATTGCCGGATTGCCGGTAAAAAAAAGATTACGGTGCAAAATGATATTATTAATTCAACTATATATACAATGGAATCACTTGAGGTAAGCGATAAAGGTATTATTTTAGGAAGTGAAATATTTGCGTTTAACAGGGTGCGGGCGGGGAGAATAGGTAAAGAAAATAGTGCACAAACAAAGATACATATCGGTCTTGATTGGACCATTAATCAGGATATTGAAAACAATGAAAATATGATGCGGATTATTGAGGCAAAACTTGAAAAAGTACAAAGTTACCTTGTCCTGCCTGAATTAAACGAGGATAAATTAAGTAAAATACAAGAGATGAAAGATCGTCTTGACGGTGAGTACAAAAAATGTCTTGAAAAACAAGAGGATTTTAATCAAAAACTTATCGCCGACAGGGACGCTTATCTTGAATGTACCGGCCTTATTGCGCCTGATACTCTTGTTGAAATATGTGGCATTGAATTTATCGTAAAGAGAGCGCTCAGCGCTGTACGATTAGTTCTTGATCAAAACACAACGCATATTGTGCCGCTTCCCCTTGTAAATAAATGAATACACAAAAAATAGAGCTTTTAGCGCCGGCGGGAAACAGCGAGGCCCTTGATGCCGCGATAGCCTGCGGAGCGGACGCTGTTTATTTAGGTTTAAAGAATTTTAACGCACGTCTGCGTAGTACGAATTTTGCCTATTCTCAATTTGAGGGCCTTTTAAAAAACCTGCACCGGATGAAACGGAAAGTCTATGTAACGGTCAATACACTGTTTGTTGAACGCGAAAGAGACCGGATATATCAACTATTAAAATACCTCGCGCAGATCGGGACCGACGGCATTATTGTTCAGGATTTCGGTGTCTTGAAGATAACGTCTGAGTGCTTCCCGAGTTTAAAAATCCATTCGTCAACCCAGATGAATATCGCATCAAGCAGAGCCTGTAATGTTTTGTCGAAACACACGGTCTCCCGTGTTGTGCTTGCCCGGGAGCTTTCTCTTGAAGAAATAAAAGCAATAAGAGCAAAAACAAATATCGAACTTGAGGTTTTTGTGCACGGCGCCTTATGTGTGAGTGCTTCAGGGCTTTGCCTTTTTTCAAGTTTTCTTGGCGGAAAATCAGCGAATCGCGGTATGTGTACACAAGCCTGTAGGCGTTTATACTCTGCCGGTGACGAAAGCGCTTATTATTTTAGCCCCTTGGACTTGCAGCTTCTTGAAAAATTGCCCGATCTGGCTGCCGCCGGGGTAAACGCAGTAAAAATCGAAGGCAGGATGAAAAGCGCAGAATATGTCGGGAATGTTGTCGGCGCATATCGGCGCGTAATAGATCGTATCTACGAAACTGACAATCGGGAACTTATTGATGAGACGATAAAAGAAGCGAAAGATAATCTGCGTAATGATTTTGCGCGGGAAAAAACCCTGTTTCATTTTGAAGAAAACAACCCTGAGCTCTACCTTAAACCAGGTACTGACGGCGGTACCGGTATAAAGCTTGGTCTTATTAAAAAAGTAAAAGAGGGTGATGACGGGCATTTTGCACTTATAGAAAACAGTGAAATTACTCCCGCTGTGGGGGATTCTATACGCCTCCATAAAACAGACGATAGCGAGCGCAAGACACATAAATTAAGCAGCCTCATTGCGGGTTCAGAACAAGAGAAGCAGCCATACAGTTCCTATTGGATTGATATCCCCGACGGATTTAGGACTGGTGATTCTGTTTATCTTATTCAAAGAAAATCACTTTCGCAGAGGTATCCTTCTATAGTTCCCAGAGATTTATCGCCTTATAAAAGACAGCCCGGCAGGGACAATGCACCGTTTCTCGCGTTACAGACAGAGAAAAAAGCAAGATTTCCCGAAGGTTTATATGTTTGCGTTGAACATATAGAAGACTTCTATGTCGTCCAGTCGATAAAACCGGCCTTTGTTATTCTTTCGTTAAATTCAAAAAACGCAGCACGGCTGATTAACAATAAAAATCCGTTGCCGTTTAAAAGCGAGCAGACAATTCTTAATCTGGATCCGTTTTTTAACGAGGATAAAGATTTTGATATGACGGGGAATATAGA
This sequence comes from Spirochaetaceae bacterium, assembly GCA_031284645.1. Classification (GTDB taxonomy): domain Bacteria; phylum Spirochaetota; class Spirochaetia; order Treponematales; family Breznakiellaceae; genus JAITXS01. Next base: position 26,551 of record JAITXS010000058.1, read on the forward strand.
AAAACTCATAGAACGCGGTTATAAAGCATATATTGTTAATAATCTTGCACATATTTCTTTGTTATCCGCGAAACAAAAGGGCTTGAGCCTTATAGCCGGAGCGTATCTTTATAGTTTTAATAGATATGCCGCCGAATTTATTTTTGATTTAGGTCTGTCATCAATTATTACGCCTTTTGAGAATTCGAGACAGAATTTAGAGCAAACATTCGATAAAAAAGAACGAAACGCTGTTTTTATTACGGTATTTTCATTTCCGCCCTTGTTCCGCATTCAAGCTGACTTAAAAGATATGTATCATTTTGATGCATTAAAAGATTCAAAAGAAGCTGAATTCAGGTTAATAAGCGGCGATGGTGCTTCCCGTGTGTTGAGTGAAAGTCCGTTTTCTCTTAGTGATAAAATTCCCTTTTTGCGGGCCTCCGGCTTTAAGCGTTTTATTATAGATTTTTCACCGTACCCTTTACAGAAAAAATCGTACAAGAATATCATGAACATAGTGAAAAATTCGCTTGTCTTTCAAGGTGCACAGCGGTTTAACTGGAAGGACGGTTTTTATTTAAACGATGAGAGTTAAGTTTTGATATATGAATTTATACGATAGCCGCAGCGGATCTGTTTTGTATGCCATGAACATTAATTCTGTATCAGATGAACATTCTCCGTTATGGGAAGATAGAATAAGAGCCTTGCCGCCGGATCGTGTAAAAAAGATTACCGCATACCGTTTTTTAGATGACCGTAAAAGATCTCTTTCCGCGCTTGTCCTTTTGGAAGCCGCGCTTGGCAGAGATGTGCTTTTTCATATAGCCGAAGGGGAACACGGAAAACCGTATATTAAAGACGGCCCGTGTTTTAATATTTCACACTCCGGAGAGTGGGTGCTTCTTCTTGTCTCTGAGAAACCGGTGGGAGTCGATATTGAAAGACATAAGACAAGGCATAATTTCAGGGAGATTGCCCGGCGCGCTTTTCATGCGGTCGAATACGAGGAACTGTTAGCCGCGCCCGATCAGGCAAAACGGTTTTTTGATTTATGGGCATTAAAAGAAAGTTATCTGAAGAGGCTGGGTTGTGGCCTTTTTACCGACAGCTCATCGTTTCGTGTTCTGCTTAACGGATCTTCTGCACTTATTGAGACAGACCCTTCCGCCGTCCTTAGACTCTG
>JAITXS010000152.1 GCA_031284645.1 Spirochaetaceae bacterium
CTGAGGGGACATTTTCACGTTGCTATAGAGGGGACATTATCACGTTGGCGTAACAGCAACGTTGTCCTCATTGTCCTCATCTTCAATTTGTAGCTGCACGATCAATAATTTGCCGGAAATCGCATAGTATGAAATAATAAAGCACGTCCTTGGGAGGGGGCAGGGAATGAAAAAATACCTTGCATTTTTTGTGTCTCCATGCTATAATTATCTACTATGAATCTTGAAGAAATGGCGGCTCCCCTTGCCGGCGATCAGCCTGCGGGAGAGAATTTAGAATATGACGCAATGTACATTGATTTGGAAGCACTGGCTTCAGGAAGTCAGGGAACTCAGATCGGGAGTACAACTACCGAAGGTCAGGCTCCGAATTGGCGTAAATTAAACAGTAACTGCCTTGAGCTTTGGAAAAGAACCCGGGATTTAAGAGTTGCCGCATACTTTCTTGTTTCAGAAACAATGCTTGAGGGTTTAAAAGGCTTTATTCCTTCAATGAAGCTGTTGATTTTTTTAGTCAAAGATATGTGGGATGTCTTTTACCCCCTGCTTGACCCTGAATATGATAACAATCCCCTTGAGCGCTTGAATATTCTTTCAATGGTATCTCCTGACAGCGGGGCCATAAACGATCCGGTTATGTTCCTTTCGCATTTCAGGGAAATACGCCCTGTTCCGTCTTTAGCGTATACAATACGTGATTTAATGGTTGCTTCAGGAGAACTAGAGGCTTCCGGCGGAAAAACTGTTGATCAGAATCTGCTGACAGCGGAAGTGATGAATATTCCGATTACGGAAATCCAGGAAATGGCGGCACTTGCCAAAGAAGCCAAAGATCTGATAACGAGCCTTTGCGAAGAAATGAACAACAAAATGCAGGACGGCTCCATACTTACCATGAACGCGCTTCTACGCGAGGTAAACCGGCTCTGGAATTTTTATGATACCCATCTGAAAAATTTTAGTTCGGGAGAAGAAGCCGAAGAAAACGGACAGGAAGGAACCGAGGCGAATCAGGAAAATACGGGCTTGAAAAACCTTCCCAAAGGGAATATACTCGCTTATCAGGCAAATACGAGGGCTGATGCCCTTCTCTTATTAAGAAAAGGCTCCGAGTACTTTCAGAGGCAGGAACCGAATAGTCCGATTCCGCTTTTGGTTAATCGGGCACTTCGAGTTGCCGATATGAGTTTCTTGGATTTGATAAAGGACATTGTTCCCGATGCGCTTCCGCGTGGGCGGGATATTTTGGGTGTAAAACCTGAAGAATTTCAAACAGGAGGTCAATAATGGCTGCTAATGAGAATGGACAAAAATTTATCGCGAAAAATCGCGCACCTCGTGTTCAAATCGAATACGATCTTGAATTAAACGGAGCCCAGAAGAAGGTTAATCTGCCTTTTGTCATGGGAGTAATGTCGGACCTTTCCGGTAAACCTGCGGAACCGCTGCCTAAAGTCGAGGATCGGGAGATGTTGGATATTGACTCCGACAATTTTAACGATCGTCTAAAGGCGATGAAGCCGCGTGTTGCTTTTACGGTGCCTAACACGATCACCGGTGAGGGTAATGTTGCCGTTGATATGACTTTCGAAAACATGGATGATTTTTCTCCGGCTGCGGTTACATCGAAAGTTGACGGATTAAAACAGTTGATGGAAGCGCGGCAGCAACTGGCCAATCTGCTTTCCTATATGGACGGCAAAGCGGGCGCTGAAGATTTACTTAATAATATTCTTAAAGATCCTGCTTTGCTTAAAGCGCTTGCACAGAAGGCAAAAGAGGCTGAGCCGGCGGCGTCTCCCGCAGCTGCAGAAGGTGCTGCACCGGAAGAACCCGCAAAGTAGCTTTAATTTAAGTAAAGAAAAGAGGAGATAAAAAGTATGGCAAATGCCCAGGAATTACAGAGCGCGCTTAACCCCGAAACTTTGGAGATGTCAGAATTTGACAAGCTCCTTAATCAGGAATTTAAACCCAAGTCAGAAGAAGCTAATGTCGCCGTTAAGGGCGCTGTTAAAACATTAGTAGAGCAGGCTATGGAAAATGCATCGCTTGTTTCAAGTGACGCAATCAAAACAATTGAGGGGATAATCGCGGAATTAGATAAAAAGTTGTCTGAACAGGTTAATTTGATCATCCATCACCCTGATTTTTCCAGACTGGAAGGTACCTGGCGGGGGTTGAATTATCTTGTAAGTAATACCCAAACCGGTGACAGTATGAAGGTCAGGGTAATGAATATCTCAAAAAATGAAATCGCAAAAACCTTGAAATGGTTTAAAGGTTCTGCGTGGGATCAGAGCCCCTTGTTCAAAAAACTATATGAAAGTGAGTACGGAACGGCTGGTGGTGAACCATTCGGCGCGTTAATCGGGGATTACTACTTTAACCAATCCCCCCAGGATATGGAAGTTCTCAAAGGGATGGCGCAGATATCTTCGGCGGCCCATATGCCCTTTATTTCCGCGGCGGATCCAAGTATGATGAACATTGATTCATGGCAGGAACTCTCTAATCCGCGTGATATTTCTAAAATCTTTAGTATGCCCGAATATATGGCATGGAGATCTTTCCGCGAGTCTGATAACAGCCGCTATGTAGCGCTTACTATGCCAAGAGTGCTCAGCCGGACGCCATACGGCGCAAAAAGCAATCCTGTTGAAGAATTTGATTTTGAGGAAGATACCGGAAGCGGGTCAAGTGATAAATATAATTGGATGAACGCCGCCTATGCTATGGGTGTTAATATCAACCGTTCTTTTACCAATTATGGCTGGTGTGCAAATATCCGCGGAGTTGAATCCGGCGGTGCCGTGCAAGGATTACCGACACATACCTTCCCCACCGATGACGGCGGCGTTGCCATGAAATGTCCGACTGAAGTTGCGATTACCGACAGGCGTGAAGCAGAGCTCTCAAGAAACGGTTTCCTGCCGCTTATTCACTGGAAAAATACCGATTATGCGGTATTTATGGGCGGACAGACGGTTAATAAACCGGCCGAATTCGATAATCCTGATGCAACGGCAAATGCGAGCCTTTCGGCCAGACTTCCTTATATTTTTGCGACCTGTCGTTTTGCCCACTTCCTTAAATGTATTGTCCGCGATAAAGTCGGTTCGTTTAAGGAACGGGAAGATATGGAACGCTGGCTTTCAAACTGGATTTCCGGTTATGTTACCGGCGATCCGAATGCATCCGAGGAAGTTAAGGCGAAATATCCTTTGGCAGAGGCAAAAGTTGAAGTTGAACCGGTTGAAGGTCAGCCCGGATACTATAACGCGCGTTTTTATTTACGACCGCATTATCAGCTTGAAGGTCTTACCGCTTCATTGCGTCTTGTTACCAAAGTGCCCTCAAAATAACGTTGTCGGCAAAAAATAATCTCCGTCTCAATAGTAGACGGAGATTATCAAAAAATTGTGTATTATGAGATCGTGGAGGCTGTGAGCCGGGCATTATCAAATGAACGGTGTTAACAGGTGGAGTATTCTATATATGATATATAGAATTAATAAATTGCTATAAGGAGGCCTCGTTACAGCGATGGAAAGTCATACCGCTTTGCAGGGGGTCAAGACCTTGTTGTAGAACCGGCTTTTACTTAAATCGCTAACGCGTTTAAAAACAATGCCTGAAGGTATTCAATATGTAGGATATAAGGCGAAAGAGGAAGCTCTTTTTAAGCCGTATCTTCTGAAACGTTTAACTGATTACGAGCCCTCGGAAAAAAAAGATCGGGAGACAGGTGCTATAACTCTACGGAAGGTAAAAGAAGATGTATTCGAAAATATTGAAATGTTATTTGGGTCAAGAGCGCATCTCTCTCATATTGAGCTTAGAGAAGACGAGGAACTTATAAGTTCTGTTTTGGGATTTGGCATTATTGATTATTGTGGTAAGTCGTTCGGAAGACAGGAAAGAGAAATATTAAGGCAAAACATTATTGAACAACTTACTTTTTTTGAGCCCCGGATTGATCCTTCCACAATTGAGGTAAAATTGACGGATAGCGAAGATAATCCGTCTTTTTTAATGGCATTTAGAATCAGCGGAACAATTCGCGTTGGTCAACTTAGCGAGGAACTTTTGTTTATTTCAAGACTTAATCTTGAGACCGGAAGCGCGGAAGTCATGTCTTTAACTGAATAAGGCTTGAAATGGATTTTTTAGATTACTATCGTGATAACCTTCAATATATTCGCGCACTTGGCGCGGAATTTGCCGCTGAATTTCCTAAAATAGCTGGTCGTTTAAATCTTTCCGATTTTGAATGTGAAGACCCTTATGTCGAAAGGATACTTGAGGGGACAGCTTTTTTGTCCGCACGAGTCGAAAAAAAACTTGACGAGGGATACCATAACTTTCTTGAATCAATTTTAAACTCTATCGCCCCCAGTGTTTTATACCCTATCCCTTCGGGAGCGGTTTTGGAGCTGGAGCTAAATTACGGGGACGAGCAAGCTCAAAAAGGCACTTCGCTTCCCGATGGAACATTTTTTGACGCGCCTATTCCGACTATAAATTCATTGTGCAGATTTTCAAGTATTGACAATACGCCGCTTCTGCCTTTGTCTATTATCGAAGAACAATATTTGACCCGTGAGTTGACGGCACTCGGTATCGAAAATAATAAAGCTGTTTCTGCCCTGAAGTTAAAGTTCACTCCGGCAGGCGGCGAAACATTTCCGCCTGTAGATAAAATACTCGCTTATGCAAATATGCCGGATGCAGATGCTTCGCTGTTGCAGCGTCAGCTTATCAACGACACAATAGATGTCTATTACCGTTATGATGAGGGTGCTTTCAAGCAGGCACAGGAAGTCCGTTTTGGTATTCCGATGAGTTATGGCGGTAAATTCTTGCAGGAAGAGCTGAAAAACAATATCAGCGGACTACGCCTTTTACAGGATTTTCTCGCTTATCCGGCTTTTTTCAAATTTATTTCAATAGAAAATATCGCCTCAATTTTTAAAGGCGCTTCATTGGGGCAGGTTGAGCTGGTCATTTTATTTAAACGAAAAGAAATGTCATTGGTCTCGAATATAAAAAACGGCTCTTTAAAGTTAAACTGTGTCCCGGTATTAAATATGTTTACAAAACGCTCTGATCGTATCGCGGTTGATAAGGATAAATTTGAATATCATATTATTCCCGATAGGACCTCCCCGCGTGATTATGAAGTTGTCAATATTCACGCTTTGGAATTTTTTAATGAGCGGAACGAAACTCTGTTTTTTGCCTATAATTTTTATGATCAGGATATATTACGGGGAATAGAAACCCGAAATTTTTTAAGTCCGCACCGGCGTAAAAGTCTTTTTGATAAGAAAGCTTCTCAGCGCAGTTCTTATACCGGAACCGAAATGTTTGTTTCTTTTTCAACGCAGACATCTAAAGCGGAACAAATGTATCAATTTGCGGCGGACATGATATGTACAAACAGGGATTTGCCGCTGCTCCTGAATCCTGAATCAAGTTTAAAAAGTAATGCGGCGTACATTGAAAATGCGTTTTTTATCGCAATGCCTTCAAGACCGAAATATCCCTTGATTAACCGTGGAGACAGTGCGGATTATGCGAAATTAAGCCATATATTGTTTAATTTATCATCAATGTTATGGCAGGACGGAGTTATGCCGCTCAAGATGTTTCAGGCTATGATTCTTAATTACCGGATACGCTCGGATGAAGAAACCGAACGTATTGCCGGTGGTATTGTCAGTCTTGAAACGGAACCAACCATGTTCCGTTTTATCGAACGGAGAACTATTTTCTTTGAGCGGGGATGGAAGGTAAGTTTTACGCTTGATGAGACAGCTTATGCAGGCGTGGGGTATTATACATTTGGTTATCTTATAGGCGAAATATTAAAAACATTCACGCCTATCAATACATTATTAAGTATTGAATTTCACACACAACAATCAGGGCTTATCGGGGCATGGAAGACATTCGAAGATCAGTAAAAAAAGCATCCGGCATGCTGCGAAGCGGCAAACACAGCCCTGATTTCTGGGGTTTTGTTCGTTCTCTTGAACAAGCTGCCCGCTCAAACCATCGCTTCGGTCACGCGAAAAGCCCATCCGATGAAAATGTCAGATTCGGGCAGATGCCCTATCTTCATTTTCCGGGCGCTGATATAGCCGATATTATTGAGGGCGGCCCCCGCGGTGTTGACGCGACGGTGATCACGTACTTTTTCGGCCTTTTAGGAACAGACGGGCCGATGCCTCTGGACTTTACTAATTATGTGTTCCAGCGCTCTTATAATGAATATGACCATACATGGCGATGTTTTCTTGACATTATTCATCATAGAATGTTGATGTTTTACTACCGTGCATACACCATGTATCAGCAGAGCATTTGTTTTGACAGACCCCAAAGCGATCCTTTTAGCGCTATTATTAAAAGTTTGGCCGGATTGCCGCCCAATGCAAATGTTGATGAAAAACAGGAAACAATTACTTTGGCCTACGCAAAGCACCTGTCTTTTGTCGTAAAAAACCGTTCTAATCTGGAAGATATGCTGCGCCGTATTTTTACCAAAAATATTAAAGTCCGCGATTTTATTGTTTCCGGTTATGATATTCCCCGTGACTGCCGCGCTGTGTTAGGAAATCCGAATACGGCAAAACTCGGCATTAATATGCAAATAGGGCGCAGGTATTTAAGCCGTACGCAAAAATTTGAAATCCATATTGGTCCTGTTGATTTTAATATGTATATAAGTATTGCCGGTTTAACCGGATTTGATATTTTAATGAGGGCGATCAACCTTTACCTTGACCGCCCTCTTGGCTACGATCTTGTGTTTACCTTACGAAGTCAAACGATCCCCTCGGCACGGCTTGGTTTTGATTGGTTTGCGGACAGTAATGCCGATGCTGCACAGCTTGGGTATACCTGCTGGATTGGAAAATTCAATAAGGACGAAACAGAATTAAGTATTGACTATTCAAAATTCTTACGGAAAAAAGGCCGTGCCATAAAAATAAAAGGAGATAAAAGATGAGTAAATTAAAACGGGTTCAATTATTCTCGAAACTGGATAATCAAGCTTACAAAGCGCTTGAAAGCGCGACTATCCTGTGTAAAACACGGGGTAATCCTTACGTGGAATTGACCCATTGGGTTAATCAGATTTTAATGTCTGAAAACACCGATTGGCATGAGGCAATACGTTTCTTTGCCTTGGACGAAGCCCTTATCGCAAAAGACATGATTAATGCGATGGACTCCCTGCCGCGAGGCGCCTCATCAATTGCCGATTTTTCTTCGGGAATAGAATTGTCGATTAAAGAAGCGTGGATGTCCGCATCACTGGTTTTTGGCACGAATTCAATACGAACAGGTCATTTACTGTGTGCGTTAAAACAGTCGTCTGAATTTGCCCGCGTCCTTCATGATATGAGCCGTGAGTTTGTAAAAATCAACGGAGATCTTTTAGTTGATCAATTCGCCGAAATTATGAAAAATTCCGCTGAAGTATCTGCTGCTCCGGTTTCCGGCGGTGAGAGCGGCGCGACCGGTCAGGCAGGCAATCTTATGGGCGGCGGTAACATGGGATCCGCAGAAGCGCTTAAGCTTTACACCGTTGATATGACCGCAGAGGCCGCTGCCGGTAAAACAGATCCTATCGTGGGACGAGATGAAGAAATCCGAAAAATTATCGATATTTTGATGCGCCGACGACAAAACAATCCGATTTTAACCGGTGATTCCGGCGTTGGTAAGACTGCTGTGGCGGATGGTTTTGCCCAACGTCTTGCCGCCGGTGATGTTCCGACAAGTCTTAAAGGAACGAAACTCCTTTCATTGGACATCGGTCTTTTGCAGGCCGGTGCCAGCATGAAAGGTGAGTTCGAAAATCGCCTGAAACAGGTTATTGAAGGGGTGCAAACATCAGACACACCGATCATCCTCTTTATTGACGAGGCGCATACCCTTATCGGCGCAGGCGGGCAGGCAGGGCAGAATGACGCAGCCAACCTGTTGAAACCGGCTCTTGCACGCGGGAAATTGCGTTGTATTGCCGCCACGACCTATCAGGAGTATATCAAGTATTTTGAAAAAGACCCCGCCCTGACCCGCCGTTTTCAGAATATCATTATAGAAGAGCCGGATGACGAAAAGGCAACCCGTATGATGCGGGGCATGGCAAAGACCCTGGAAGACCATCATCATGTCTTTTTAACCGATGAGGCCTTGGGTGCAGCGGTAAAGCTTTCCCGCCGTTATATTCCTGCGCGGCAGCTTCCTGATAAATCGGTAAGTGTTCTTGATACTGCCTGTGCAAAAGTCGCGATAAGTCAAAATTCGGAGCCTGCGGAGATTGAGTACAGCCGCCGCCGTATAGAAGCTTTGGAACTTGAAATCGCGATACTTAAACGAGAGGAAAATGCCGGTTTTGAGCATGAAGGAAAAATAACGGCACTTAACGAAGATCTTGAGAAAGAAAAAGAAAATAAGCGGCAGCTGAGCGAAAAACTTGAAAAAGAAAGGAGCCTTGTCTCTGAAATTATAAAAATGAGAGACGATGTAAGCGCGGGTAAAGAAGAAAATAGAACGGAACTTGACACCAAACGCAAAGAACTGGAAGAATTCCAGGGTGAGAATCCTATGGTTCATCCTGAAGTGGACTCACAGGCGGTTTCATCGGTTATTTCGGAATGGACCGGTATCCCGCTTGGCAGAATGGTAAAAAATGAAATTCAGTCTATTCTGTCGCTTGGTGATGAATTGAATCAACGGGTTATCGGGCAAAAGCACGGCATTGAGGAAATCGCAAAACGGGTTACCACAGCGCGCGCTTCTCTTGCCGACCCGAACAAACCTATTGCCGTTATTATGCTGGCAGGGCCTTCGGGCGTTGGTAAAACGGAAACAGCCCTTGCTTTGGCAGAACAAATCTACGGCAGTGAAGAGCAGATGATCACGATTAATATGAGCGAATTCCAGGAAGCTCATACGGTATCGACATTAAAAGGAGCCCCTCCGGGCTATGTTGGTTACGGTGAGGGCGGCGTGTTAACCGAGGCGGTTCGCCGTAAACCGTACAGCGTTGTTCTGCTGGACGAAGTTGAAAAGGCGCACCCCGATGTACACGAAATATTCTTTCAGGTTTTTGATAAAGGGCAGATGGAAGACGGCGCGGGCAGGCTTATTAACTTTCGCAATACGATCATTATTTTAACAACGAATGTCGGCGATAATATTATCGCGGATTTATGTGCGGACGAAGCTAATATGCCGACAAAAGAAACGCTTGAAGCGGCGATCCGCCCTTCGATGATGAAGGTTTTTCCCGCCGCATTGCTGGGGCGCCTACAGATTGTCCCGTATTATCCTTTAGGGAAAAAAGCGCTTTACGGAATTATTGACGCTAAAGTCAGTAAAATTAAAAAACGGGTGGTGGAAAATTATCACGCGGAACTCAAAGTTACCGATGCGGTAAAAGACGAAATCATTCGCCGCTGCGACAATGCGGCTTCCGGTGCGCGCCTTATTGACGCGGTAATCAATAATACGATATTGCCGGAAATAAGCACGAGGTTCTTGCAGAACACCATGAGTGGTTCTGTTCTTCTTGAGGCTGTTGTTGACGCAAAAGACGACAAGTTTGAATATTCGTTTGTCAATGAAGGCGGCAGGGGGGCCGACACCGGGGAGAATCCGGTAGAGGAGAATCAGAAAGAGGAGAATCAGAACACAGCGGCGGAGAACGGCGCCGGAGAAGAAACCAAAGAAGAGAAAAAAAAGAAACGGATTCGTAATTCTTAATTTAAGAGAATATGCTGAAATGATCAAAGACTCAAAACCGTGAGGTTTTGAGTCTTTTCTGTTTGTAGAGTAGCGCTGTTCCCCTTAATCCTGTATGATAGGCTCATATACTGGAGGTATATTGTGACTGATCATAAGATTATCGGACCAAAAGAAAAACCTGCCCTGGCTTATTGGATCCCGCTGAGCGTCCAGCATGTATTTGCCATGTTTGGAGCGACTATTTTGGTACCTCTTTTAACAGGGCTTAATCCGTCAACGGCTCTGTTTACTGCCGGAACCGGTACGCTTATCTATATCATACTGACAGGGGCGAAAGTCCCCGCTTTTTTGGGTTCATCCTTTGCCTTTATTCCGCCTCTTATCGCCATTTCCGCTGCCTATGGGCTTCCTTATGCGCTGGGCGGTGCTTTTGCGGCGGGGCTTTTCTACTGTCTGGTAGGGCTCCTTATCAAATTTACCGGAACCAGGTGGCTGGACAGGGCACTGCCCCCGGTGGTGATAGGCTCGGTCATCGTGGTGATAGGTCTGAATCTTGCTCCTACCGCAATGGGGATGGCCATGAACGATTCGGCGGGGAATTACAGCCTGGTCATGCTTTCCATCGCCACCGTAACCCTGGGAGTTACGGTGACGGCAAATATCTTTCTAAAGGGTTTTTTCAGTACTATTCCCATTCTTATCGGGCTGGTGGCCGGTTATATTTTTACGCTTGTCATGGGATCTTTTTTCTCTGCCTACCATATCATTGATTTTCAAAATGTCAGGGAAACCCCGTGGTTCGGGCTTCCTGCATTTGAAATTCCCCGCTTTAATTTTGTGGCTGTCTTAACCTTTATCATTGTCTCCCTGGCTACAATTTGTGAGCATTTGGGAGATACTCTGGTTACCAGCAAAGTGGTAGGACAGGATTTCTATAAAGACCCGGGTCTTCATCGCACTCTGAGCGGGGATGGTTTGGCCACCGCATGGGCAGCATTATGGGGAGGCCCTCCCAATACCACCTACGGTGAAAATATCGGAGTTATGGCGATTACCCGTGTATACTCGGTCTGGGTTATCGGGGGAGCCGCAGTCATCGCGGTGATTTTGTCCTTTTTTCAGAAATTCGGTGCTCTCATCAGGACTATTCCCACTCCGGTTATGGGTGGTATTTCCATGCTTTTATTCGGGATCATAGCTTCCAGCGGTCTGAGAACTATCGTGGAAAGCGGGGTGGATTATAAAGACAAGCGAAATCTTACCATATCCTCGGTGATTTTTGTTGTCGGCATAGGCGGAGGGCGGCTTGCCTTCGCTATAACAAAGGGCGTGCAGTTTGAGCTTGCAGGAATTGCCCTTGCCACCGTAACGGGTATTATCCTGAACTTGATATTCCCTGTCACGAAGAAGCATTCGTAAAATCCGGCTTGTTTTTTTGCCGGAGTATCCTTGAAATGAGTTCACGCTCTGTTTTATAATAAGGTATGAGAAAACCAATCCTACCGAGACTCGCTGGTATTCTTGTTGTCTTCTGCGCTATTTTTGTCGCATTATCGTTAGTTCAATTTGTAAAACAGGACGGTTTTAGTAGAAAAATCGGGGACTTGCTTGTTGTCGGAAAATATCCCGGAAGCGGGAATGCACAAAATGTACCGGAATCAAGCATGTCCGGCGAAATTCAGGTTCAAGATCCGGTTACCGTCTTTTTCGGCGGCATGGAATTCCGAATCGGAAGCGGGGAGAACGATGATACGGGTCTTGCGTTTGTTGATTCCAACGGAGTCCGCCATCCGCTTTTTCCGGAAAGTATGAGTCTTTCTTCTCAATCGGTTTTTTTTAAGCTTTCCGACAGCTCGGAGCTTGCTTTTTATGTACAGAATCATAGCTATGGGGATGAGCTGCTTATCAGCAGTATTTTTTCCGAAAAAATATCTTCCCTTGAACTGCCGTATTCAGTTACAAAAAATGCGCGTATTACCCATAAGGGGAATTCCGACCTTACCGTGCTTTTTTCCAATCATAAATATACTTTCGATCGAAATATTCTTGACACATCGCGTGAATTGATTTCCTTTGACAATAAAAATCCACTCATTGCCTGCCGAATCCTCCCCGAGGAAACAGAACTTAATCCGACTCAGTTTATTATTTCAGGAGCCATTGACAAATCGCGATACCGTGAAGCTATCGCACTGTGGAGTGATAAGATCTATCAGAGCTGGAATAGGAGCATTGCCAATTCAAATGACGAGGAACTCATCACGGCATATCTTGCCGAAGCAGCTCGAAGGAAAAATTACGAGTTTGGTCTTTCGAGAATTCCGGAACGTTTTATCTCAAACAGCGGACACAGCTTTCTGCCTTCTCCGTTTATAGGAGGTCTGTCTTCTTCTCTAAGAAGCATGAGTCTTTTTGAACAGAAAACCCGTGGAACGATTGAGGATAATATTAAACATAATCCCTCTCGTTTATTCGAGGAATACAAGGTTTTTGAGTATCTGATACTCAAGAATCCCGATAATCTTTTGGATGAGGCGCTCAGTTCTGTAAATACATTATCGTTGGAATCCCTTGGCCCTCATCTCCTTGCCGGAATATTTGAGGGAGCGAGTGCTGTTCATTTATGGCATGGGGGGACAGAGAATCCTTTTGATATGTTGATTAACCAGGCGCGGCTTCTTGTTTTGGCGTCTCTGGAAAAGGACGCCGACAACTCTCATATGTTTTTTACTCAAGACGGCGATGTGGATATACTTCTTAATATAAGGCTGGGAGCGGCCATCATTGCTTATGGTAACGCTTATGCGGATGATGAGTGGGGCGGCATCGGGCGTTCGCTGGTTCTGTCGGCTCTTTCTTTTGCCGATGAGGCCGGCGCGCTTCCGGCAGCATTGCACACGGTAAATAATTCTTTTATTGAAAAAGATGGCGGGTCAAAGCTTGCGGGCGCTGAAATCTATTTTCTGCTTGAATTATCCGATTATTATCCGCACACGGTCAGTGCCAAAGACGCGATGCCCGGCGTATATCTCTGGACCGCTTCGCCCCATATCGGCGTTTCATATAAAAACAATGTCCTGGAATTCGATGTCGCGTTTCCGGTGAACAACGCGCATTATTTTATAGTACGCGGGCTGCGTCCCTTTAAAAAAATTCAAATACGCGGCATGGACTACCGTTCCGATCCCCAATTTGAGCGCTACAATTCACCGGGTTGGGTTTACCGCGAATCCGATCGGACTCTTTTGGTTAAACTCTACCACCGCGAAGAAGTGGAATTTTTAAAGATTTTTTATTGAGATTTTTTTGAACCTATGAAACAGATCAAATACGCCGAAGAGCGGCTTCTTGTCCAATCAAGAGAAATCAGACAGCAGGTGTCCTTGATAATTGATGCGGTCCGTGAACGGGGAGACAAGGCCGTTCTCGAATATGCGCAGCAATTTGACAGCTCCGACAGAACAAAACTGCGGGTAAGCGAAAATGAAATAGCGGACGCTCTCAAGAGCGTCCCGAAAAATGAGCTTGACGCGATGACTCTTGCACTTGGCAATATCCGCGCTTTTGCCGAGGCTCAGAAGGCAAGCTTGACTGAAATCACCGAATATGAGCCTATGCCGGGCATTATCCTGGGGCATAGGCTGGTTCCGGTTGATTCGGTATGCTGTTATGTTCCCGGAGGCCTCTATCCGTTGTTTTCAACAGCCATGATGCTGATTACACCGGCAAAATGCGCCGGTGTGCGCCGTATTGCTGCCTGTTCGCCGCCTATGAAAGGGAGTTCTTCGGTTAATCCTAAAACCCTTGCCGCGATGGCACTTGCCGGTGCCGATGAAATCTATGCGCTCGGCGGTGTTCAGGCTATTGCCGCCTTCGCCTACGGTACAGAGCAGATCAAAAATGTCGATTTGATTGTCGGCCCGGGCAACGCCTATGTTGCCGAAGCAAAGCGGCAGTGTTACGGACAGGTTGGTATTGATTTTATCGCAGGCCCGAGTGAGATATTGATTATTGCCGATGAGAGCGCCGATCCGGCGCTTGTGGCAGGTGATCTGCTTGCCCAATGTGAGCATGACAAAAACGCCCAGGGGATACTTTTAAGCTTATCCGAAAAACTTGCAATGCAAGTCCTTGCAGAAATTGACAGACAGCTTGAAACTCTTGACACGGCGGCTGTTGCCTCGTTTTCATGGAAGCATTACGGTGAGATACTCTTGGTCGAAAATCTTGACGAGGCGGTAAATTACGCGAACCTTCGCGCACCGGAGCACCTGGAAATCCAAATTCAGGATTGTCCGGAACTCATTGCGAAATTGCGGAATTACGGTGCGCTTTTTATCGGGGAATATACGGCGGAAGTGTTTGGTGATTATGCCTCCGGTACAAACCATACGCTTCCTACCTTGCGCGCGTCCCGTTATACAGGAGGTCTCTGGGTTGGTACCTTTTTAAAAACGCTGTGCTTTCAGAAGGCAAGCCGCAGCGGTGCTGCAAAACTTGCCCCGATAGTCTCGCTTCTTGCTAAAGCCGAAGGCTTGAGCGCCCATAGCGCCGCCGCCGAACGGCGGGCACTACTTTAATCTTAATCTGATCCACTCATGTATCCTGCAAGCGTACCATGACAGCCGCAGCCGTCCGGCGGGTGTTTCCAAAAACGCACAGCGCTCTCATCATCATTTTGCGCTAAACTCCTGCCGGTACACAATTTTATTCGTTTCACTATCTATGAGAACCAGTATGTTTTTACCGCTTACTCCGGATCCTTTCCTGAAAACGAGTTTATAGTTTTTTCCGGCGCCAAGCGGTGGGCAGTTAAACAAAACATCAGTATCCACAGAACGCGATGCGGTGATAGTCGTCGTTACTAAAGAGCCGATAAGCGATGGATTATAGTTGTTTGATTGCGCGTAATAAGCATGAACCATCATGGTAAACGCTGTGTCGGCAGGAAACGCTATCGGATTCCAATATGTTTTTTCTTCGGGATTGGGAAGCATATCATCTTCAAAATAAACCAACGAGACACCCGGATTCCCTTGATAAAAAAGAACGGAAGCAGAATC
>JAITXS010000030.1 GCA_031284645.1 Spirochaetaceae bacterium
AAGTATCTGGTGAAGGTATCAAGCCCTGAAGTTTTGGAAGAGGGGAATTTTACGGAGGGTTTAATAGGGGCCGGAGTGCCGATGGCTACGGATATCATCTGGGCGCCAAATCGGGAGATAAGCAATACGGCACAAACTGATGTTGATCCGATTAAGGACAAGCTCTGGATAGCCACCGAGTGGGAAATGTGGGGAGTCGGCATAAAGTCAAATACGACTTTTGAGAACCAGTCTAATCAGGCAATTTTGGAATACTATCTGGAAGAGGGAGGAGACACGCGAAAGTATCTCCCGACTGGGACAGTGATTGATGCTTGGCTAGCATCACCTGCTGCCGGCGACTCCTCAAGATGCTGCATTCTGAGAGTTGGCTACGGTGCCGAGGTGACCATTACCCGCAACTCCGTCGGCGGCATTGCCCCCGCATTCTGTGTGCGCTAGGGTTTAAAGAAGGGTAGTAGGGTCTAGGGTATGGGGTATAGTAATATCAGACATCCGCTATCCCATGCCCGAAGCAAAGAGCTAAGGGCCTCGGGACGATACAGGCTTTCTGGTAAAGTCTATACCCTCTACCCTTTCCCCAAAACCCTAAGTTAGGGTAGGGACTTTCTAATAAAATCTATACCCTATTACCCCTAACCCCATTACCCTATTTAGACCCTACTTCGCCCCCTTGACAGGGGCCGGTAAACATAATAGGATTAAAAAATGGCTAAAGAAGAAGCGATAGAAGTTGAAGGCGTGGTCAAAGAGGCTTTACCGAATACAATGTTTCGTGTTGAGCTTGACAATCAAAACGGACACATCATACTTGCCCATCTTTCCGGAAAAATGAGAAAACATTATATCCGTATTGTTCCCGGCGATCATGTCAAAGTAGCGCTTTCCCCTTATGATTTAAGCAGGGGGCGGATTATTTATCGCGAAAAATAATGAAAAACAGTTCCGTCACCGGCGAGAAGAAGGCGCGGGACCTGTTTTATCAAGAGCCTTACCATAGGTTTAAAGAATTTATTGATCCCAAAAAAAACCGCTTTGATTCTTTGTGTAAACTTTTAAATGAGCTGTCTTTTCATTACTCCATCGTTCAATTCGGCACGAGTCGGCATTTTTTTGTTTCGTCCCCGTTAAAAGTAAAACCTTCCGTTGTTTTTTTAGCGCATTACGATGCCACTCCTGAAAGTCCCGGGGCAAATGATAACGCATCAAGCGTGTTTCAGCTTATCGCTCTTGCTTTGGAATTAAGAAAAATCCCGAATCAGCCCTGGCTGGTTGTGTTTACCGATAAGGAAGAAATCTCTGCCGATGAAGGCTTACAGAATCAGGGGTCTTTCCTCCTTGCCACGGGCCTTAAAAACACCGATCTTGCGGAAGCCGACTTTTATGTTTTTGACGCCTGCGGCCGCGGCGGAACACTCATTGTCTCAAGTGCAGCCGATCATCTTATAAAAAAAGAGACGGGAATCGGCGCTGCTCATATTAAAAAAAAACTTCGGAATCTCCGTAATCAGGCAATAAGCGCGGCGGAAAAGAATTGCCGTGTAAAATACCGTGTACTGCCAACGCCTTTTTCTGATGACGCAGGCTTTCTCCGTGCAGGTCTTGTTGCGCAGACTATAAGCGTTTTACCGGAAGACGAAGCGGCCTCTTTTGCGCGGCTTTCAAGGGTAAATCCGGCTTATGTACAAGCTCTGATCAACCGTGAATTCCGTGAAGGTCTTGATATGAATCAAATCCCGCTTACATGGCGGCTCATCAACAGTCCACGTGATTGCGCGCAATGGCTCAGTCCGGAATATTTTCCGCATATCGTACAATTTGCGTTTAGCTTGGCAACAATAAAATGAGATTTCCGAACAAAAAAACAGGGGGGAAAGCGCCCCCCCCATAAACATTACAGAGATTTTTCAGCGCTCTGTGGCTGCTTATTTGCCGCCGAAATAGCGCGTTAAAAGCCCTTTAAATGCCTGTCCATGCCGCGCTTCATCACGGGCCATTTCATGAACAGTGTCGTGGATCGCATCATAGTTACGTTCTTTTGCTCTCTTGGCAAGATCTGTTTTACCGGTACAGGCCCCCATTTCCGCTTCAACACGAAGTTCAAGGTTCTTCTTGGTGCTGTCGCTGACAACTTCACCTAAAAGCTCGGCGAACTTTGCTGCATGTTCCGCTTCTTCAAACGCTATACGTTTGTACGCTTCGCCAACTTCCGGATGTCCTTCGCGATCGGCAACCCGCCCCATCGCAAGATACATACCAACTTCCGTACATTCTGCGGTAAAATGCGCTCTCAGATCATCAAGGATGTCCTGTTCAACACCTTTTGCTACACCCACCACATGAACTGCAGCATAGTTTTCTTCATCACTAAGCTCCACGAACCTTGACGCCGGGGCATGACAAATCGGACAGGTATCCGGAGCCTTATCTCCCGTGTGTATGTGACCACACACTAAACAACGAAATTTTTTCATACGATCCTCCAAACAATAATTTTATAGAAACGGCATATACCGAATCACACAATGTATATCTGTGTCTTAACACAATTCAGGATCTTCCCTTGCCATGTTTTTACAGTCGGCACAGATACCGTAAAAAAGCGTCCGCCGGAAATCAATATCATAACCCGGGGAATTATCGGCTACCCACTTAAGCATAGCTTCACCGGGCTCAGGGAAATCATAAACCCTATTGCATTTTACGCAAATAAGATGGGGATGGGGCGCTGTCCATGCGTCAAAACGCTCTTCACCGTCAACAACAGCAACACGAATAACAGAACCTTCCTCACGGAATAAACTCAAATTCCGGTACACGGTACCCAGAGAAAGATCCGGTATTGTGTACCTTAGCTTGTCATAAACCCATAAAGCTGAAGGATGAGCGTTTGTTTCCCGCAGAATTCTAAGAATCTCATCCCTTTTTTTACTATGTTTCCTTGCTTTCATCTTCTATTCTCTCATTAATAATAACAATTATTATCATTATTTGTCAAGCCCTAATTAGAAATAAAAATATCAAAGCGTAGACGGGCAAAAAAGAGAGAAAACAGGATAAAACACGGAAATTTTGCGGTTCAAACAGAGGCCAATAGGGTAGGGTACAGATCACCCTCATAGGGAATTTTGAATTGAGAATAGAGCAATATTCATCCGACAGATGATTATCTTTCGCGGGCTTTTTACGCAGCTTCCTTACGAGAAAAACACAGCGATAGACCTGCGCCAAAAACAAGGCAGGCAATAGAAATAGCAATTATTTTGATGTCAGAAAATTGCCCTTGCGGATAAATAACAAAGATTGAGCCGGTAATAAGGCCCAAAATCGTCCCGTAAG
>JAITXS010000048.1 GCA_031284645.1 Spirochaetaceae bacterium
AAGCCCTGCGGTTGCCACGGTTTCCGCTTTCCCGTGTCCCCAAGGGTGATCCTCGTCCGCCGGTTTTGCGATAACCCGTGAGACAAAAAGCGTCATGCCGGAGATAAGAACATCCACCGATGTATCAATCCCGTCTCCGATTACCGCAAAGCTGCCGGAAAGGACACCGGCGATGATTTTTGCCAGGGCAAGAACAAGATTTCCCAAAAGAGAAATAATGGACGCCTTTTTGATGATACGTGCGCGGTTTAGCTGATCCATCTTTCCCGTGCTAGACAAGGGTGCGCGCTATGCGGACTATATCGGCAAAAACACCTGCGGCGGTAACTTGAGCGCCCGCGCCCGGGCCTTTGATCACCATCGGGAGTTTTTTATAACGCTCACTGGTGATAACGACAATATTATCCGCATCAACAAGTGATCTAAAAGGACTGTCCGCTGCTTCTGCCCGAAGCGCAAGGCGGGCGGAACCGGCCTCGATAACAGCCACATAACGCAGCACTTTGCCGCACGAGGCAGCCTCTGCGCGAAGCTTTTCAAAATCGGCGTCTGATTTTTCCAGCTCGCAAAAGAAATCTTCCACGCTTTTTGCCTTAAAACAGGCTTCAGGAAGTATCGGATCAATCTGCACTGCTGAAAATTCTAAGGGCATACTACATTCACGGGCTAAAATAAGTGCTTTGCGGGCTGCATCCATAGCGTTCAGATCATCACGAGGGTCAGGCTCCGTGTATCCTTTTTCTTTTGCCTCGCGGACAAGCGCCGAAAAAGACGTGCTCCCGTCAAAATTATTAAAAATAAAACTTAAAGTGCCGGACAAAACCGCCTCGATACGCAGGACAACATCACCGGAAAGGTGGAGATCGCGGAGCGTCGAGATAACCGGCAAACCCGCGCAGACAGTAACCTCGTACAAGTAGGGGATTCCCCTGTCTCGCGAAAATTCCGTTAAGCGCTTGTAGTATTCCAGAGATCCTGAATTTGCCTTTTTATTTGGCGTAACAACGGGAATGGAACTGCGGAGAATCTCTTCGTACATAGCCGCAAGTTCTCCGCTTGCCGTGCAGTCGCAAAACGCCGTATTCGGCAGGTTCGCGTTTTTCATCAGGCTGATAAATTCGTCCGGATTAAAGGGGCTTCCGGTTTTTAGCAGTTTTTTTGCCTCAAGCGGGGGGATCCCTTCCGCATTAAAGAACATCAGCTTTGAATTGGCAATACCTGTAATATTGATACGGATTTTATGTTCTTCGGCAAGTGTTTCCTGCTGGGAGGCAATTTGATCCAGCAAGGTACCTCCGATAAGACCAAGTCCCACAAGGAAAAGATTAACCGATCGGGTTCCCGAAAGGAAAAACGCCTCATGAATGCTATTTAGGGCCTTTGCCCTGTCTTTTTTTGCAATAACGCAGGAAATGTTGATTTCTGACGATCCTTGCGCGATAGCAACAACATTAACCCCGTTGCGCCCGAGCGCGTAAAAAACTTTACCACTGATGCCGGATGTGCTTTCCATATTCGATCCGACAACAGCAATAATCGCAAGATTCCTCGTCAAAAGCGGCTTGTCCAGAAAGCCCGCCATGATTTCATGCTCGAACTCTTCGTTAAGCACAGCAGACGCGCTCTCGCCGTCTTCCGGCATAACGGCAAAACAAATCGAATATTCACTTGAAGCCTGAGTAATAAGAATCACGTTTATCTGTTTCTGCGAAAGTGCGCTAAAAAGCCTTGAGGCAAAGCCGGCAACGCCAACCATCCCTGTCCCTTGAACAAGGACAAGTGTCACATTAGGAATAGAGGAGACACCCTTAACCGGCATTTCCGCTTCTCCGCTTCTCCGCTGCGGTTTACCGGAAATTAAGGTGCCGCAGGATGCCGGATTAAAAGTATTCAGAATTCGAATCGGGATATTTTTATCAAGCGCAGGCTGGATAGTCGGCGGGTGCAAAACCTTCGCTCCGAAATGAGAAAGCTCCATTGCTTCGCCATAACTCACCGTCTTGATCGTAAACGCGTCTTTTACAAGCTTGGGGTCGGCAGTCATAATACCATCGACATCGGTCCATATTTCTATTTCATCTGCGTCAAGAGAAGCTCCGAAAATTGCCGCGCTCAGATCGGAACCGCCGCGTCCGAGCGTTGTTGTTACCCCTTCAAGTGTTGAACCGATAAAGCCGCAGGCAATTTGAAGGTTTGGATGCTCATGAATATATGTTTGTATCTGTTTTGTGGTTTCTTCTTTTAAAAAACGCGCCTTCCCGAAATTTTCGTCTGTTTTTATCACACGGCGCGAATCAAGAAAATCCGCAGCAATACCGCGGGCACAAAAAGCTTTGGCAATAAGCGCCGCAGACAGATACTCGCCGAAACTCTGAATGCGATCCAAAGTACGCGGCGAAAGCTCTTTTAAAATAGCCACACTGTAAAGCAAGCCGCGAAGCTCTTTTACACAAGCGCTTATCTCCTGAGCCGCAGCCTTCCTCTCCTCGCCTTTTAAAAAATGATCAGCGCAGGTCAGATGCCGCTTTTCAAGCGCCTCAAGAATCCTTTCATATTCGGAACTCCCTCCTTCGGCAATCCGACCCGCTTCAATAAGAGCGTCCGTTACCCCGGAAAAAGCCGAAACCACAATCACCTGTGCGCTCACCTTGCCCGCTTGAATCTTGTCTTTTGTGATCGCGATAATTTTTTCGATTGCCTCGGGACTCCCTGTAGAAGTTCCTCCGAATTTCAAAACTAGCATACCAAAAGTATCATGTGTATTAATTTATTTTTCAAGTGAGCACAGTTCCCGGGCCCGGGCAGGATCATAAGGTTTAAGGAAGGGTAATTGGGCCACGGGTCCGGGGCGGTAGATGACCGGTAAAAACGAAACCCTCTACCCTTGCCCCCGAAGCCTGACATAAACTATTTCTGCATTAGTTTTGCGCACGAAGCTGGCTGGATTTCATAGACAATGGGATGAAAACCAAAAATACGTTCGTAATCTTCCATTTTTTCAAGATATGTCGGGATATTGTCAGGGCGTATAAGAACATAAACGCAGCCGCCGAAGCCGTTACCGGTCATACGCGCACCAAGAACCCCTTCGGTTTCCTGCGCCCGTTTGATAAGCCAGTCAATCTCGGGACAAGAAACCTCGTAAAGATCGCGAAGGCTTTCGTGTGAATGGAATATATCCCGTGTTATCGTGGCCATGTCGCCTTCTCTAAACGCATTTTTCAGTTCTTGTATCCTGTGGGTTTCTTGTATAACATGCAAGCTGCGCCGCCGGACTTCTTCTTCTATGCCCGACATTAGGTCAAGCATATCAAGACCTATAAAATCCTTAAAACTTTTTGCTTTCCGTTTTTTTGAGAGGAGATCAAAGCCCCGATTAAGATCTTCCCGGCGAATACGAAGCTCATCTTCAGTACCAAAAAACGGTACCCGTGAATCAAGAAGCAGAATTTTGTACTTCGGGGCAGGATTTCTTAATCTCTCAACTTCACCGGAAGCTTCATCTGCGATAATAAAGCTGTCTTTACGTGCGTTCATCATTACTAAAAAATCACCGAGCTTATCCTCGCCCTCATAAAATTCCCTGTGGCACTCGTCAAGACGTTTTATTAACTCTTTATCGCTGATAGTACTGTTGTAAAAACGTCGTAACGCCAGAGCCGAAGCAACTTCAACAGCAGAGGCCGATGCCAATCCGATATTCTGAGGGACATTTCCCGTAATGGTAAAATTCATCCCGCAGGGATCAAAGCCTTTCTCCGCAAAAAGATAAATTGCCACTTTAACGTGGTTCGCCCATCTCTCTTCTCTTTTGTATTTGATATTCAGTATAGTCGTTCTTTTTCGTTCGGAAGTTTCAGCGGTAAAGAACCTCAGGGAATTATCCTTACGGGCGCTGAGTACAACTCTGACACTCCGATCTATACCGCAGGCAAGAAGAATACCCATCCTGTCCCGGCTATACTCACCCATAAGGTTAAGTCGCCCGGGCGATTCGGCAATGACAATTCTCTCGTTTTTATCGGTAATTTCATATTCTTTGCAGTGGATAGGCGCCGCGTCCGTCATTTTCTAATCCTCTCGGAGATTTTTTTACAAAAAAGCGTTTTTGCAAAACCGGATTACGGGCCCGACAATGCTATTCTCTCTTTCGCAGAAGTGACATTTCCCCGTTCTATAATACAAAATCTATCATAAAAGAAGCTGTTTTGCAAGAGATCTCCGTAATAAGGTGCATTAAAATAAATAATTCTTGATATTATAAAGAATTACAGTAAAAAGGCCTTAGGGGAAAGTAATGAAAATATAAGCTTACGAGTGGAGAATTCTCTGTGACAGATCCTGCCTCACCTGAAGCAAAGAGCTAAGGGCTTCGGGTACGACACAGGATTTCTGATAAGAACTATACCCTATACCCTATTACCCAAGCCCCTAAGGTAGATATCTTTTAAATTAGATGTGCTAAAGATCGCTTGACAAAAACCCGCCATCCATCATACACTTACACCATGAGGAAAGGGGGGAGAGATATCATATCGGAGAGCGTCCGATCTATTTTCTCTTTGGCTGACACGGTAGCAGGATACCTGTCTGCGTACGCCCACAGCGCTGCGACCCAATACCCAATACCCAATACCCAATACCCAAATTATTATTTAAGTCCAAAAAAATTTGTCAAGCCCCCTTTGGGGAAAATCAGCAATTTCAATATAAAATCTCGAAAAAAAACAACCACAGAAGTCGCGAAATTCATTCGCAGCTTCTGTGGTTTTTATTTTATCAAACGGCATGAAACAGCGCGTTACGAAGAGTAAAACCCCGAAGCCGGGAAAGAGGAGAGTTGGGGAATGTGCAATAAGATTTAAAACCT
>JAITXS010000056.1 GCA_031284645.1 Spirochaetaceae bacterium
CAGCTTTTTGCC
The DNA here is from genome assembly GCA_031284645.1 of Spirochaetaceae bacterium. Lineage (GTDB taxonomy): Bacteria > Spirochaetota > Spirochaetia > Treponematales > Breznakiellaceae > JAITXS01. The sequence continues at coordinate 13 of JAITXS010000056.1, forward strand.
ACGGGCATTTTAGGGCAGTACCTCGCAAAAACATACACGGAAGTAAAACAGCGTCCCCATTATATAATACGAGAGGCAAAATGAAGAAGAAGATCATGTTAGGCGCTTCGATTTTTGCTTTATTATCACTTGCAGTAACAGGGAACAAGGTAATATAAATGGTCCTGCATAACATACGAAATAAAATATCAGTGAAACAGCAAAACATCCTTCTTTTCTTTTCTCTTACAGGAATAGCGGGGAGTGTTTTGCTTTTAATTCCGCCTTTACGTTTTTCGTTTATGACCCTCATGCAGAACTCAAAAATATATTCGCTGATCTATTCGAAAATCAGTTCATTCATAGAAATATATATTATACACCGCAGTCTGAATCCCGAGCGCATCAATGAACACTGGAACAATGTGTTGTTTGTATTCGCCTGTAATCTTTTATTACTATCGCTTATTATATTATTTTTCAGCTTTCCCCGCTTCATAAAACTGTATAAATATTTACGAAAAACATTTCGTATTGACAGTCTGATACAAATCAAGCCGCCTGAATTGTGTGTCCGTATCTGGAATTCACGACTCTTTATCGGCGTCTTTTGCGCCCTGCTGGGGGCATTGTTTTTTGTATGTGTGTTTGGTACTGCCATACTGGATTTTAGCTATACCGATTGGTTAATGTCCGGCGGGGACTTATCCCAGCATTATACCGGATGGTGTTTCTTTCGGAATTCAGCGTGGTATTTCCCGTTTGGGCTTATGGACAATATTGTTTATCCTTTTAAAGAGTCAATCATATATACCGATTCCATTCCGCTTTTCGCTCTTGTTTTTAAATTATTATCACCGCTTCTTCCTGAACACTTTCAGTATTTTGGTTTGTTTGGCATATTAATCTATACCTTGCAGGGCGCGATTGCCGGACTCATTGTAAAAAAAATAAGCAATAACACAGTATATTCAATCATTGGTTCTCTGTTTTTTGTTTTTTCCACTACCATGATGCAGCGTATTTATTTCCACACCTCATTGGCTGCACATTTTATTATACTCCTTTGTATATATGCCTGTATTAGCAAGTCAACAGCACGAAGCATGCGAAAAAATATAGTAATATGGGGCGGCCTCCTCTGCCTGTCGGCGGGAATACATCTGTATTTTGTTCCGATGGTAGGCATCTTTATGATTTTTTATATGCTTGATGATTACATTCAGACAAAAAAGGCTCTGCCTCCGCTTATTGTATCCTGTGTATCGTTTATGTTCTTAGTTCTGACCATGTTTGTATTCGGCGCGTTTTATTCGCACGCAGATCCTACAGCAGGTAATCTTAGACATGCCAGCGCCAATATGAATTCGTTATTTAACCCGCAGGGAACATCAAAATATTTAAAAGATTTACCTCTTGCAACCGACGGGCAATACGAGGGCTACAGCTATATCGGTTTGGGCATGATTTTAGGACTGTTGATAATTCTTGTCCTGTGCTCAAAAAAAATCCAATCAAACAGAAAGCTGTTTTATGATACAGATCTATCCCGAAAAATTATTTTAACAACAGGAGTATTACTTTCGTTATTTTTATTCGCCCTGTCTCCCAAGATAACAATAAACAGCCATGTTGTCTTTGAGTATTATATTCCCGTCGTAAACACTATATGGTCAATATTCCAATCAACGGGCAGAATGATGTGGCCTGTCGTATACATTGTTATGTGCTTTGTTTTATGGCGCATTAAAAAAGAATATTGCAGTAAAACCGCCATCGTAATTCTTGTGGTACTTTTTGTTATTCAATACCGTGATTTACATGATTATTTTAAGATGAAAGGCAGCGGATTCAAAAACAAAACAGAATGGCAGAACGAATTACGATCAAATGCATGGGCTAAACTTGCCCCTCAATACCGGTATATTTTCTTTTTACAAGACACAAAAACTAAACTCTATTCTTTCCACGATATAGCGTTAAAACACGGCATGGCAGTGAATGATAGTTATCTTGCCCGTAAAAATTTACGGCAAATTGAACAATACAAAGAAGATGAAAAAGTCCGTATTCACAGCGGAGATGCGCGGGGCGATACTATCTATGTCTTTAGCACTACAGAGGAAGCCGCGCTTTTTGCGAAAAACCTCCATCTCTATATAATTGATAATGTTATAATCGGACTAAAAGAAAAGCAGGACTATCTTCAATAATTTTACTCTGCAGCAGATTTCTGCTCAGAACTCTACCCTTCATTCCGAAGCAATGAGTCAGGGAGTTTTGGAATGGCAGGGTCTTTCTGGTAAAAGCTATACCCCCAAGGAGAAGGGTAGTAGGGTTTGGGGTATTGGGTCGTAGATTTCTGATCAGAACTAAACCCTTTACCCACGAAGCTGGAGAAAAAGAGAATTGGGTACGGTACAGGATTTCTGGTAAGAGCTATACCCAATACCCATACCCCTCTACCCTCTACCCTCTACCCTCTACCCAAAACCCTCTACCTATAGTATAAAAAACGAATGAATCGGAATTGTGTCCGCTCCCGAATTGTGCCGCGCGTGCGCTTGTTTATATGCTCTGTGTTCCTGCTTATAAGCTGTCTGTGCTGTACACCTAAAAAAGAGAATGTTCTCGTTGCTGCGGAAGACCCGGGACGCGAAGATCAGATAGTCCGTACGGATCAGTCCGGCGGCCTTGCCGTTGCCGCACGCCGGATAGCCGAAACTTTAAGCGATAGTCAGCTTGCAGGTCAGCTTATCATGGGCGGCATTGACGCAGCGGGATCTTTAAGTACAAGTGAAAAAAAGCGTCTCGGAGATACCAAACCCGGCGCTATTATGCTCTTTCGAAAAAATTTACCGGCGGATAGAGATGCTATCCGAATCATGACCGGTGAAATTAATGCTGTGTATCTTTCAGATCAGACGGGCAATATAAAACCCTTTATCGCTGTTGACCATGAAGGTGGTTCCGTTCACCGCTTTCAGGGAAATATCGAGCGGCTGCCCCCGCCGCTTTCGTATTATGAGCTTGCAAAAACAAACGGTGCCGGCAGGACGCTTTTAAAAATCGAAACGGATGCGGAACGCTCGGCAAAAGAAATCAATGAACTGGGTATCAATATGAATCTTGCCCCGCTTGTCGAAGCGCTCAACGACAAAAATCAGGCTTTTTTACAGGACAGATCCTACGGGTGGGATATTGATTGGGTGAGTGCCGCGGCTTGTGCATTTATACGCGGAATGTCACGGGGAAATATCGCCTGCGTTATAAAACATTTTCCGGGCAATTCGGATGTTGATCCTCATCAGAAAATTGCTGTTTTAAGCGGAACCGAGGCTGATTTAGAGCGGCTTAGCCTCCCGTTTTACACCGTCATCGCGCAAACGCCGCCCGGCGGCGTTATGGTCTCGCATATTATTGCCCAAGCATGGGACAGCGAACATAACGGAAGTTTGTCCTCTATTGTTATACAGGAAAAATTAATCACCAACGGACAGTTTCAGGGTATTGTGCTTGCCGATGATTTTCGTATGGGCGGCACTTTGGGTGATGTATCAATTGAGAAAAAATCTCTTGCTGCATTAAACGCCGGTGCTGATATGGTCATGGCATGGCCTGCGGATATCTATTCGATTCATAAGACGCTCCTTGCTGCGCTACAAAGCGGAAAACTCAGCCGGGAACGTCTGCTTGACGCAGCAACACGGATTATAACACAAAAACTGCGCTACAAGGTACAGGAATTTTCATTATTAAAAGATGGCAGCGCATAAAAGAGTATGCCCGCTGTTCCAAAACCCTGTTGAGCGGGAATTGCCGGTATTCGACAGGCTACTTGAATTTTCGGTGTTTTCACGTTACTTTTAAAAGATATATGACTGATGTTCACAATGACGAGCTTGCGGACGAAGACTTTGACACCGTTTTATCACCTGATATTGATTTTTCCGGGGTGATCAATTTTGAAAAGTCGTTTCTTGTACGCGGAAGAATTGTAGGGGAAATTTCCGCTCATGGGATTCTTCTCATAGATGAGGGAGCTATTGTTCAAGCGGATATTTCAGCCGACCGGGTGATTATCAAAGGCTCTGTGGTGGGAAATGTAAGCGCCGGAGAAAGGATCGAGATTTCTCCTACAGGCAGGCTTGAGGGGAATGTAAGTGCGCCGGAAATTAACTTTGAAAGCGGCTGTGTTTTTAACGGAAGATGTACAATGGCACCTCGATCTATTAATTAATGAGTTATTGCTATGCTGATATTCCGTTCTTTTCTTTTCTTATTTTTTTTTATTTGTGTTTTATCTTCTCAACTTTTTGCACAAACATCACGTGATGCTTTGCTTGAATACCGAAACAGGAATTATCAGACCGCTGTTGAAATATGCGAGAGCGAAATCCTGGCAAATCCGGATAATTTGGACTCTTATATCGTCCTCTGCTGGAGCCTTCTGCATCTTGGACGCTATAACGAACTGGTGCCGTATGTGGAAAAAGCCTCGGCCTTAAGCCGCTATGATGTGCGTGTCATTGAAATTAAAGCTGAGCTTGACTACTACCGGGGTAAAAATATCAGTGCGCTTCACTATTTCCAGGAATATATTAATCTTGCCCCGGAAGGCGGACGGATTGATGATGTATACGCATTTATAGGGGAAATTTATATCAGGATGGGGCGTTACCGTCACGCGGATATTTCGCTCTCAACAGCTCTTCACTATATGCCGGGAAACGCATTGTGGTGGACTCGTTTGGCGTACACGCAGGAGATGTCGGGAGATATCCGTGAAGCCGAGCGGGCTTACCGTAAGGCGCTTGAGCTTGACAACAATATTGCCGATGCGCGCCGCGGCCTTGATCGTATACTCGCCTCGGCCGGCAGACGATAAGTCCCATGAATTTAATTTCTGAAAGCGACTCTCCGACCCCTCAGTTTCCCGAGGACAGCGGATATCCTTTGTATGCTTCCGCACCAATCACCGGCAGTCCCTCATCAAAAAAAGTCGCGTTTATAACACTTGGCTGTAAATTAAATCAAAGTGAAACCGAGGGAATCGCGGATGCGTTTCGTTTGTCAGGCTTTTCTGTGGAACAGACAGCGCATCACGCGGATATTGTTATCGTGAATACCTGCGCGGTAACATCGAAGGCAGAGCAGAAGGCCCGTCGGCTCCTGCGCTTCTTTTTAAAATCAAATCAAAAAGCATCTTTTGTTGTAAGCGGTTGTTATGCCCAGCTCAAGAAAAACGAGATAGAGAATATAGAGACTGAGGACAGAACGTTGTCTGCGGCTTACCCCGGAGAGAAGCGGCTTTTTGTGTTAAGCGGGGATAAAAAAGCGCGGCTCATTGATATTCCGCGAAAACTCGCCCTCGGTGCGCGGCTGTGCGAAATCTTGTCGCAGGCGGAAGAAAGAGTAGGGGAGGGGGGGCAAGCGGAAGTCCTTCTTGAAAAAAATCAGATAGATGAGCGTTTTGCGTTCCACCCCACACGGTTTTCTTTTCATTCAAGGGCTGTGTTAAAAATCCAGGACGGCTGTGATAATAAGTGCGCTTACTGTGCGGTTCGGCTTGCCCGCGGGAAAAGCGTGAGCCTTCCTGCTTCCCAAGCGCTTCTCCGGCTTAAAGATATCGAAGAGGCCGGTATCGCTGAGGTCGTGCTTACCGGTGTAAATATCGGGCAGTATCAGGATAAGGAACTGTCCGAAAACAGACCGGCATACGGCTCGGGTCTTGCAGCGCTCCTCCGCCATCTTCTTGAAGGCACGAGCAGTATCGCGCTTAGGCTTTCCTCTCTTGACGGAGATGTTTTTAACGATGAGCTTTTTGATGTACTCTCTCATCCCCGTATCCGCCCTCACTTTCATCTATCAATTCAGTCGGCAAGTGAAAAAATTTTATCGGCTATGGGCCGGTCTTATTCGGCAGAACAGATTCTTGCTGTTATAAATCGGCTGCGCCTGATAAAAAACAATCCTTTTATTGCCTGTGATATGATCAGCGCTTTCCCCGGAGAAAGCGCCGAAGAATTTGAAAAAACCCTGTCTTTTTGTGATAAGGCGAATTTTGCGTGGATACACGCATTCCCGTTTTCGCCGCGAGAGGGTACCGAAGCATACGCCTTGCCCGGAAAAGTAAGCGAGCGTGAGGCTGCTCTGCGGGTACACGAGCTTACGCGGCTTGCCAAAGACGGCAGGGAAAATTATATTAAACAATCTTTGGGCGGGAAATTTCGGGCAATCCGCGAAGAGATAAAATTGCAAATCAATGGTTTTTTTCCGGCTTTAAGCGAAAACTACCTGCGGCTCCTTATTGCCGTGCCTGAAAACGAGAAAGAGCCCCGCTGCGGTGAGGAATTTTCATGCAGAATCACCAGCCTTGAAGGGGCTCCCCCTCGTATTGATGCCTTTGGGGTAGTTCTCTAGAAGTGTCGGCCGGGTTTACGGTATCTTTTTCGATGATGCACTGCGGGCGCTTGACACTCAGGGTGATTTGAGTGTATATATGATATATAAATTGTTTAAAGGGTAAAATATGTATGCATTAGTGGAATTTCAGGGAAAGCAGTATAAGGCCGAAGAGGGTAAGTGTTTGAAGGTTGACCTTATTGCCAAGGATCCCGGTGAAAAAATTGATATTGATTCGGTTCTCCTTGTTTCCGGTGACCATATTTCAGTCGGAGAGCCTTATGTTTCGGGTGCAAAGGTGAGCGCGGTTGTGCAAGAGCACGGGAAAGATAAAAAGATTATCGTCTTTAAATATAAACCTAAAAAAGATTACCGGCGAAAAAGAGGCCACAGACAGTGGTTCTCCATCATTAAGATCGAAAATATCGCATTAGCCTAGCATCATATACTATAGAGGGTGTTCGGGTGATTTCGATAGAAGTATCACTGGACAGGGAAGGTGTTTTATACGCCTTGCGTGTCTGCGGACATTCACACTCCGGCCCGCGTGGTAGTGATATTGTGTGCGCTGCGGTTTCTGTACTGACAAGAACCTTTATTCAGGTGGTTTCGTCGCGAGAAGGGGTTTCAGCGCGTTTCTCAGCACCGGAACGCGGTTTTCTTGAGTTTTCTGCGCATTACGGTGAAGCCGGAAAAAATTTTTTATACTGTTCGGGGGTTTTTCTCCTTGAGGGATTAAAATCACTCCGGGATGAATATCCCGAATACTGTTCTTTGGACATACTTCAAGATTAAGAAAGCCGCTGATCAAGGGCAGAGTGCGCCTGGAAGATGAATAAGCTTAAACGGAAAGTGATAAAGGCACATTGACAAGAGCTGTTTTTATTTATAAACTCAAGAAAACGGACGATTAACTCAGTGGGAGAGTGCCACCTTCACACGGTGGAAGTCACAAGTTCAAATCTTGTATCGTCCATCACGGTAATTCTTTACCGGATAACGATTTAATC
>JAITXS010000158.1 GCA_031284645.1 Spirochaetaceae bacterium
AACAGCGTTTTTTGCCGTGCTCCCCCTTCCCTTAATAACCATACTTATTATCTTTTTCGGCAGAGCAGTCGGTAAACGCTTTAAAAAAGCGCAGGAATCATATTCAACACTATCCGACACCGTGCGGGAAAGCTTTGCCGGTATCCATGTCGTAAAATCATTCAGGCAGGAAGGCTTCTTTATAAAAAAATTCGCTTGTAATAACGAAGATTATAAAAGTGCGAATATGCAGCTCGTCAATCTGCATAGCCTGTTTTTCCCGTTTATCACCCTCCTTTCCGGACTGACCACCTTACTTGTTTTACTTGTAGGCGGCAAAAATGTAATCCTTGGCAGCATGAGCGCAGGCTCCCTTGTCGCGCTTTTATCATACATACAAATGCTCATCTGGCCCATGCTCGGCGCAGGCTTTACCGTAAACATGGTACAACGAGGCTTAGTCGCCCTTACCCGTATTAACGAGATATTGGACACAGAGCCCGGTATCAAAAATGAGGGGGAGCACGGCCTTGAAAGTGAAAACGGGAAACAGAGTTGTGAAGTATCGTCCGCAGCCGCTCCCCTTCGCTCCGCCCTCCTCCCCGGCAGCGGGAATCCCGCCGCCGGCTCCGGTGTGCTCCGCTACCCCCACGCGTTAATTGAACTGCGGGATTTTTCCTTTGCCTATACAAGTGGTAAAAATATATTGGAACACATCAATTTAAGCGTTGAAGAAGGTTCTCATCTGGGCATATTCGGCAGAACAGGATCGGGAAAATCAACGCTGATAAAAACCCTGCCCCGTATCCTTGACCCGCCCCCGGGAACTCTCTTTATCAAAGGCAAAGAAACACGCTGCTGGGATTTATCGGAGCTGCGCTCCTTATTTGGCGTAAGTCCGCAGGACAGCCAGCTTTTTTCAGACAGCATAGAACGCAATATAGCCTACGGCCTTGACCGGTGGCAGAAGGAAGACATAGAAAACATAGTTTCCTCTGTCGCTCTTAATAAAGATATAAGTGGCTTCAAAGACGGCCTTAATACTCAGATCGGGGAACGCGGACTGAGCTTGTCGGGCGGGCAAAAACAGCGGATCACTATTGCCCGTGCGCTTATCATCAAGCCTGAAATACTAATCCTGGACGATTCATTTTCAGCTCTTGATGCTGAAACAGAAAAAAATATCCTTCACTTTATAAACGAAGCACGCAAAGGAAAAACAACAATAATCGTATCACACCGTGTATTCGCGTTTCGTAATGCCGATTATATCGCGGTTCTTGAGGACGGTGCGCTTAGTGAATACGGGCCGCCCGGTCTTCTGCTATCACAGGATGGCTACTATGCCAAATGTGCGCGGCTTCAGCAATTAACCGGATAATTGAGCGGACAGGAACATAAGGAATAAAAGGTGTCTGATTTTATTGAAAGCGAAACGCTTGTAAAAGGATACGATGGCAGGATATTAAAAAGGATATTCAGCTATGTAAAAAAATACAAATTGCTTGTGTTTGTAAGTTTGTGCGCCCTTGTCAGTTCAAGCGTTGGGGAACTCATGGTGCCTGTTCTGGAACAGCGCTTAATTGACGGGGCTATTATGCTTCGTTTCATTCGTATAGACAGAAATATAATGCATGACCGACAGCTTGAGGCTGTACCCGAAAAAGAACTATCAAGGCTTATACATGAAAAAGGCGCGATAGACATAGGCGGCTATACGTTTATTCCCGAGACCGCACAGTTGGGGCTTTCCTCGAAGATAAAAAATCAATGCGAAGCAGAGGGTATTTTAGATAGCGGCTTGTGGTATGCGTTTTCTCTTGCGGGAGCTTTGGGAAACACAGAGCGCTTAAACATTGTACAGGAACATCCCGGGCTTTTTTTGTCGGATAAAAAAAGCGCCGCACTCAGGAGTAATGATCTTGGAAAATTAAGCGGTGCGGAAAAAGCTGTTATACGCCGTGATGACATTCACGCTATCTTTGTTGTTACAGCTCTCCTCCTTGCTGTTCTTCTTTTTGTTTTTATCGCGGCTTTTATTCAAACAAGAACAGCTTCCCTTGTCGGGCAAAACGTTATGCGGGATATACGCATTGCCTTGTTTGAACATACCGCCTCGCTTTCTAGTGATTTCCTTTCGCACAATCCTGTAGGAAGAATAGTCAGTCGTCTCAGCGGCGATGTTGAAACCATCAATGAATTCTTTACCTCGTTTCTTGCGGCTTTATTAAAAGACTTTTCGATAATGACCGGTGTGATGATAACGTTATTCTGTCTGTCTCCACCCCTTGCCCTTATTGCACTTGTCTGCCTGCCGCCTGTGCTTATCGCCACCAATATAAGCAGAAAACGGGCCCGGGACGCATTTCGGAAACAGCGGCTTGCAACATCGGAAATCAATGCGTATTTATCCGAACGGCTTTCGCTTTTAAGCGTTGTGCAGCTTTTCCGACGCGAAGAAAAGAGCCGGCTTGAGTTTAAAGAGCGTAATACCGGATTATTGCAGGCAAATCTTGATGAAATGCTCGTGTTTGCGACTTTCCGTCCTATTGTGGAATTTCTTTCGGTTTTTACCACTGCTGCTATTATCGCAGTCGGCGCGAATCTTGTCTTGAGTCTTTCGCTTTCACTGGGTGTACTTATCGCTTTTATCGGACTTCTGGCCATGTTTTTCTCTCCGGTTACGGATCTTGCGGAAAAATACACAATTTTTGAATCGGCTATGGCCGGTGCCGAGCGTGTTTTTGCTCTCCTTGATACCGATGAAAAGATCATTGACCATGCCGGGGCAGGAGGCAAACTTGATGGTGCACATATCAGGGGCGATGTAGTTTTTCATAATGTCACGTTTAGTTATAAAAAAGGCGAAAGCGTATTAAAAAATCTTTCTTTTTCGATTAAACGCGGAGAGAAAGTCGCTATTGTCGGCTATACCGGCGCGGGGAAAACAACCATAGCAAATGTGCTGACCCGTTTATGGGACATTGACTCAGGTGAAATTACCCTGGACGGCGTGAATATCAAGGAGATAGGTCTTAATACACTCCGTGCTTCCGTGCTTCCTGTTTTGCAGGATGTATTTTTATTTTCCGGTACTATCGCGGAAAATATCGGTTTGGGGCTTCCGCTGAGTGAGGAAGAAATAAAAAATGCAGCAAAAGCGGTTCACGCGGATATTTTTATAGAAAAACTTCCGGCTGCTTATAACACCGTGTTATCCGAGGGATCCGTTAATATTTCATCCGGCGAAAAACAGCTTATCAGTTTTGCCCGTGTTATTGCCCATAATCCCAAACTGGTGATTTTAGACGAGGCGACAAGTTCTGTTGATACGGAGACCGAAGGTCTTTTACAAGACGGCATGGCAAAAATTCTTGCAGGGCGCTCCTCCATAGTTATAGCCCACCGGCTTTCAACAATCAGAAACGCCGATAGAATTTTAGTGCTTTCAAACGGAACCCTGGCCGAACAAGGTAGCCATGATGAGCTTATCGCCCACAACGGCCTCTACGCGCTTTTATGTAAATTGCAGTTTGACTCTGCCAAGATATAGGGAGAGTAGGGTGATTGGGTAATGGGTATAGGGTTTAGCTTTTATCAGAAATCCTGTACCATACCTGGCTCTCCTGAACCTTTGCTTCGGGGGTAGATAGCATCAAAAACCTCAACAATGCTCCATATATTTCTTGTAAAAACACGAATCGTATTAATTTGATGTTTTTCGACAGCCCCGTTATGCGCAGTTGGACTATTTATAATTTTTTTTGGACGGGAAAACAATTTCATTGGTATCATAATCAAATATTTTTCTCTCATACATTTTATCATTCCAGCTATTCTTGCATAAAATATATGTGCCATAATACCAAGGGCCATCTATATCACCCATAGCGGTCCTCCTTTTGCCCATACGTCTTATTTTTTTAATATTCTCCATTCCCCATATCCTGTTTTTATCTATATATTGAGCATAATCAATACTATTGGGTAATGAGTCGATGTATTTTAATAATTTATCATAATTATTAATAATTGAGTTTATATCCCTAAATTTTAAACCCATCTCTTTCTCTATTAAATCACTTGGTACACTACCATATCCGAATTTGTTATAAGGAATAGTCTCTGGTCTATAGCATTCGCCCATATCTGAAACATATTGAAAATACGGATCAAAAACATAGTCTCCAACTCTTACTATAGAGCACAATACTCTACCGACCAGATTTCTATAATTTACACCTGTTAAATATAATCTTTTATTATTGTTAAATACAATATCTAAATCAATAAATTTATCGTCTGTACCTGATGAATTTCTAATTATACCAACCTTTATTATATCAGGATGTCTTTTCATAATACTACTACGAATTTCATTAGCATAAACTTCATGGAAAAGATTCGGAATGTGGATACATGATGTACAGAATATTAAAATAATAAAATTTATTAAGGCTTTCTTTATCATTTAAATCCATCCTTACCAATGATTATATCTATATTATTTGTTTTTTGTCCATGTCAATTTTGCATTCCGCTTGATACAAAATCCGGATAATATTTTTGCCGTTCATTTTTTCGGAAACTATATCAAACAATCCCAAAATCTTTGGACGGATATTATTACCGAGCCTATCGGTAATCTTGCGCTGTTCGGCATC
>JAITXS010000180.1 GCA_031284645.1 Spirochaetaceae bacterium
GTTAAGGAGTTGGAAAAACAGGAACATAAAGACCATATTGGCAATGCGGCTTAATTCCCTAAAGGGGACATTTTCATGTTGGTAAAAAAGGGGACATTTTCACGTTGCGTTGACATGAGCTTGAATTTTTTTTTAGTTTAACTTACAGTAAAAAATCTTATGAAAAGAAACATTTTAAGATATTCTATATCAAAATCGAAGGCAGGGGCTTCTTCGGATATTCCCGTTTTATGCGTGGATAAGCCATCCCTGTTTGCCGTATTATTTTTACTGCTGGTATGTTTTAATGTTTTTGGGTGTTCCAAGGAGAATAAAATGATCGATAGCGATGGGCTTTTTGCGGATATAAACACGACACGGGGCGATATTATTGTTAAACTTGAATATGAAAAAACGCCGCTTACCGTTATAAATTTTGTGGCACTCGCCGAAGGAAAGATGGATGCCGCCGCCGGTAAGCCTTTTTATAACGGGCTGAAATTTCACCGTGTTATTTCCGACTTTATGATTCAGGGAGGAGACCCGCAGGGTAACGGAGGGGGCGGCCCGGGCTACAGGTTCCCCGATGAGTTTGATCCGGACCTCCGGCACCGGGGAGCGGGTGTCCTTTCAATGGCAAACGCCGGCCCGGGAACTAACGGCAGCCAGTTTTTTATCACCCATAAGGCGACTCCCTGGCTTGACGACAAACACACTATTTTTGGACAGGTCATTGAGGGACAGGATGTTGTCAACGCGATTAAACAGGGCGATACGATTAATACAATAACGATCATCAGGAACGGGAGCGCGGCAAAAGCTTTTAAGGCGGATCAGGAGAGTTTCAACAAGGAGCTTGACGCTGCTTCCCGTCGGGAAATAGAAAAAAATACTGCCAAGCGGAATGAAAACATTGCGGCAATAAAAAATAAATTCCCAAATGTCCAACAAAGCCCTTCCGGTATCTATTATTTTATCACAAAAGAGGGAAACGGAGAAAAACCCGTTCAAGGGCAGAAAGCCGCGGTTCATTACAAGCTTTCACTCCTTGACGGTAATGTCATTGATGCTTCTGATATGCGCGGCCGTCCGCTTGAATTTATCCTGGGTGATGGAAAGCTTATTGCCGGTTGGGAAGAATCGGTGCTGGACATGAAAAAGGCTGAAAAACGTGTGGCAATTATTCCGCCTGAATTAGGCTACGGCAAAAGCGGCATACAGGATCCGCAAAGCGGAGCCGTGATCATACCGGAAGACAGCTTTCTCATCTTTGATTTAGAGCTTGTTGATATAAAATAAGCAGTCTCTTCAAGGGATATTCGTATGGTAAATTCCGGTTCAGCCCTCAATCGACGCGCACCTGATTGTTTAAAGTGCGCGTATTTTAAAATTACCTGGGACAGTAATTTTCCGCGTTCGTGCTCTGTTTTTGAATTTAAAACAAAGAATTTACCCTCAATTGAGGTTTTTAACTCGACCGGCAAGCATTGCCCTTCTTTCTTAATGAAAAGTTCGCTCAAAAGCAACGTTGAAATATGACTTCAAGTATTTCGTCAATACCGATTGCTCCTGTGCTCAAAGAGATGGCGGATGTATTTAAGGCACACGGCAAGCGGGCTTTTCTGGTTGGCGGCGCGGTGCGTGATATACTGCTTAAAAAAAAAGCCGCAGATTGGGATCTTGCGACAGATGCACTATGCGAAGAAGTCTGCGCGATGTTCCGCAGGGTTATCCGTACCGGCATAAAACACGGAACAGTAAGCGTCTTATACAAAGGGCATACTGTCGAAGTTACCACGTTCAGGACTGATGGCGCGTATAGCGATGGGCGCCATCCTGATTCAGTGCGCTTTGCAACGACCATTGAGGAAGACCTCTCCCGCAGGGATTTTACGATGAACGCCGTTGCGGCGGAACTTCCCTTGGGGAATATTGTTGATCCGTTTAACGGGGTGGGAGATATAGACAGGAAGCTCATCCGTTGTGTGGGTAAAGCGGAGGAGCGTTTTAACGAAGACGGCCTGCGCCCGCTGCGGGCGCTCCGTTTTGCCTCTGTTTTAAATTTCAAACTTGATGATGCTATTATCAAAGCGATTCCCGCTGCCCTGGATATAACGGCGCGCGTGTCCCCTGAAAGGATACGCGATGAATTTGAAAAAATTCTATTATCCCCAAAGCCCTCGACCGCACTACAGGCGATGGCGCAGACAGGGTTAATGCATCTTTTGTTTCCCTGCCTGGCCGATTGTATCGGAGTAGAACAAAAAGGCTATCACTCTTTTGATGTGTTCACTCATTCTGTTTTAGCCTGCGATTACGCAGCGCATATCAATGCCGGTAAAGAAGTCCGTCTTGCATCTCTCCTGCACGATGTCGGGAAACCCGCGTCCATGAGTCAGGACGAATGCGGGATACGGACTTTTTATAACCACGAAAAAATTTCCGCGAAATTAGCCGCTGATTTAATGACTCATCTGCGCTTTCCGAATCTTGTTATTGATAAAGTTGTTCATTTAATCGATCAGCATATGTTTCATTACGAGGAAGTCTGGAATGACGCTGCGGTGCGCCGCTTTATTGCCCGTGTTGGTGAGGAACATTTAAAAGATCTATTTGACTTACGCAGGGCGGATAGTTTTGCAATGAGTGCGCGGGAACCGCCTGCTGATTTGCTTCTGCCGCTTCAGCTGCGTATAGAAGATGTCCTTTCAAAAAGCCGCGCGCTTTCTGTCAAAGACCTTGCGATAAACGGCAGGGATTTAATGGCAGCCGGAATCCCCACGGGCAAAGACATGGGTCTTATCCTTTCGCTGCTTTTAGAAACTGTTTTTGAAGACCCCGCATTAAACACAAAAGAAAAACTCCTTGAAATCGGACTGAAACTCCGGCAAAAGCTCAGCTCGTAAGGGCCAAGGTTTTTTACACCACCGCCTGAGGCTGCACAGACTCCGGATGATGTGTTTCAAAACGAGCATTAGCGGATCAGTATAAAATGAATTGCCGCTTATACCCCGATATCTTTTACCGGTAGTTTCAGGCGGTCGGCGATTTTTTGCGTCTCGGCGCGGGAGCTGATAATCGCAGTTTTGCCCTCTTTAACTCTTTCATACAAGGTTCCGGCACAATCAGAGAGATCTTTTGGTTTTGCCTTGAGCAGCCATGAAAGCCGCCGGAGACGATCCTCATATTCTATGCCGTAAAGAAGGTGTATAAGATCAATCCAGCCTTTCTGCATTCCTGTCCGGGGCTGTTTTATTTTCGCGTAACTGCCAATAATGGTTTTTTCCATTGTATTTTCGTCTATTTTGACAGATGCCGCTTTTTTCAGAATCGAAGGGAATATTTCAAGAGATTGCAGGGGAAGGGGATCCCGATAGGTCGTAAACTGAAAGACCTTTTCCAGTGGATCAATTGATGTATGTGCCCCGTACGCGCCGCCTTTCATGCGTATTGATTCCCAAAGCGGGCCTGTTGAAAGATAGTGGGCGAGAAGCTGCTCGGTAACTGACTCTCTTTCTGTATATGCCGACGAACATAGACTCATCGCGGCAAAACCTATTTGCAATGAAGCCGAGGAAAAAATTTCACGGCTCTTATTTACACCCGGGTCGGTGCAGCTTGTTTTAAGAAAGCCGGCTATATCCATTGTTTCGGGATTACGGACTTTCGGCGGGCCAAAAGGCGTACAGTATTTTTCAATCGCGGCAAGGTTTTCTTTTTCAGCTTCGCCGGTAATCGAAACAATCATGCCATTTTTTAAAAATAATTCATCCCGGATACGGGAGAGAATAGACGATATTTTCACAATATCCATCTCCGCAATAGCATGATACGACATAATCTGGGTAAGGCCCGAGCAGACTTCAGCTTTTGCCAAGGCCAAAGAAGAAAATCGTGCGGAGCGCGTTGCGGCAAAAATACTACCGTGAGGGGCAAGGCTTGAATCTGCCTGATTTTTTAATTCCAGCACAAGATCACGCAGACGGCGCAGATCGCTAAAATCAGCTTCTTTAACGATACGAAGCACAAGCTCAACAGACGGTGCAATTTTTTCGTCTAATGTTTTTAAACGCAGTACAAGCCAATCCCGCCCGATTAAATCCGGATTACCAAAGGGTATTTCTCGTAATTTCAGCGTCTCCGCAGCGGGAGAGCCGCTATGGGGCATAACATGCACATCGCCAATTGTTCGGGCAAGCAGGCTCGATACTTCTGCGTAATCCATGCCGGGGATGCCGAGTGAACTTATGCAATGGAAAAACAAGGGCAGGTAGATATAATCGGCAGCAGACAAGACATCATAGGGGATCGCAAAATCACAGTAACTTATGCCGTTTGTCCTGATTTTATGGCTTAAGACCGGAATACCCCCCACATCATGGAGTGTCCGGGGAATAATTTCTATATCAGGCGAAAGGTCTTTAAGACTGAGATGAGGGATCTTTTGTAACAGGCCGGGTGAATCCGGCTTATTTTGTATTTTTGTAAGTGCGGCAGATTTTTGGTTTATTTTTTTCAGATCGCTTTTTGAAAGCGTCTGTTCTTTGTGCAATAACTGTTCTTGTAAAGCCGCATCCTGCTTTTCGAGAAAATCAGCTTGCGGACGCGCGACAACCAAAGCGCGGTGAGGATTATCAAGCAGGAAACTTTGTATTAAAGACTCAAAATAACGCGGATTGTGTTTAATATCGTTTTTTAATATTTCAAGATCCGGCTCAAAAAGCAATGTTTCCCAAGGCTTGCAGTGATGAAGCCAGCCGCGAAGAGATCTGCGGAGCAAAACAAGCGACCAAGGGCCGCCTGCACGTTTAATTTCCCGCTGTGAAAATTCAAGTGAAAGAAGGGCAGCCTCAATCTCTTCTTTCGGAATACCCTCTTTTACGAGCCGTTTTAATTCATCAAAAATCAAAGCCTCAATTTCTTTTTCGTTTGTTTCCCGCGCAACCCCGCGCAAACCAAGCGTCCATACCATTTGGCGAAGCTCAAATTCAAGCCCGCTTACCGGGGCAATATCCTCGCCGAGTGAAGACTCGATCAAGGTACGCATAAGCGGAGAGCCGTCATGCCCGAGTAAAACCTCGGTAAGAGCGCTTAGTTTTATCATTTCGCCCGGGTTTTTATAGACATCATCTCCGCAAAGCCATGATATAAAAACAGTGGATTTATTATCCGAAGCCGCCGGAACATCCACAAGATACGAACGCGGCTTGCTCCATTTTTCCTCAAGCGGCACACAAGGTGCCGGAAGACCCGCGTCTAAATCCGAAAGAATTTGTTCGTTTAAAAAACACAATTGCTTTTCTGTCGGAATATTACCCGCAAGAAAAATCTTGCAGTTTGCCGGAACATATCTCTTTTTATGAAAATCCCGAAAGGCTTGATAGGTCAAATCCGGTATACACTGCGGATCACCACCTGAATCAAACGCATACGGCGTGTTCGGCAGCACGGATTTTAACGACCAATGCTGAGCATATTCATCAAGCTCAGAATAGGCCCCTTTCATTTCATTGAAAACAACACCGGTAAGAGAAAGCCGCCCCTTTTTATCAGAGGCCGCTTCACCTTTATTGTATTCAAGCCGGTAGCCTTCCTGCATAAACGTCCATTCGTCAAGAAGCGGACGAAATACCGCATCCCCGTAAACAGACATCAAATTAAAATAATCAAGCTCGTTCACAGAACTCGCCGGATACACCGTCTTGTCGGAAAAAGTCCACGCATTAAGATAGGTCTGCAGACTTCCCTGCGCCAAAACCGCAAAAGGGTCTTTAAGCCGGTAGTTTTTTGATCCGCATAAAACACTATGCTCTAAAATATGCGCGATACCCGAGGAATCCTCGGGAGCAGTCGCGAATGTATAAGCAAAAAGATTTTCATCATCATCATTATAAATATGAAAAAGTTCAAGTCCGCTTTTTTGATGTTTTGCAAAAACACCCAGCGCTTCTAACTCGGTCAGAGCTACAATTTCTAAAATCTCAAAACCGGCAATTACGGAACCTTTCTTTAAATTTGAAACCATGACTCCTATGCTTCCATAAGTGCGAAGATTTTACAAGCGCATTGCACTGTACCTGCGGCAAGCACAATCAAAAAGAGAAGGGGGAGCGCGTTTGTTACCGTGAAAAGTGAAAGCGGCAGAATAAAAAATTATTTCCGCAGCTCCCCCTGTCTCCGAAGTCCTCGCCGCTGCGCGGCTCCGGTCTTCTGCGCCACCCCCACGCCGGAGCTTTATTTTACCGCATCAAAGCCGGTTTTAAGATCATCAATAATATCATCAATATGCTCGGTACCTATGGAAAGCCGTACCGTGTTGGGTTTAATCCCCTGTCTCAAGAGATCCTTTTCTTCCACTTGGGAATGAGTTGTGGATGCAGGGTGGATAACCAGAGACTTAACATCCGCTACATTGGCCAACAGCGAGAAAAGTTCCAGCGACTCGGTGAATTTCTTCGCCTTCTCCGCGCCCCCCTTAATCTCAAACGTGAAGATCGATCCTGCACCTTTGGGGAAGTATTTTCTATAAAGTTTGTTATCCCTATGATCTTGCAGAACTGGGTGGTTCACCTTTTCAACCTGAGGATGAGATGCAAGGAATTCCACCACTTTAAGGGCGTTTTCCAGATGCCGTTCCACCCTGAGGGACAGGGTTTCCAGACCCTGAAGGAAGAGGAAGGCGTTAAAGGGGGAGAGTGCCGCGCCGGTATCCCGAAGCAAGGTAGTTCGGGCTTTGATAATGTATGCCAGGGGCCCTACCGCATCAGTAAATACCACCCCGTGATAACTGGGATTCGGTTTGGAAAGACCGGGGAATTTATCGTCCTTGGCCCAGTCGAATTTACCGCTGTCCACAATCACCCCGCCGATGGATGTCCCGTGTCCGCCGATAAACTTGGTGGCAGAATGGATGACAATATCTACCCCGTAATCAAAGGGCCTAATCAGATAAGGAGTAGCGAAGGTATTATCCACTATGACGGGGATACCGTGTTTATGGGCTATTGCCGTTACCGCCTCAATATCCACCACTGAAGCATTGGGATTGCCCAGCGTTTCAAAAAATATCGCTTTGGTATTCGGCTTAATGGCATTTTCAAAATTAGCCGGAACGCTGCCGTCAACAAAAGTCGTCTCCACCCCCAAATCCTTAAAGGTATTGGCAAAGAGATTAAACGTTCCCCCGTAGATTTGGAAATCCGAAATAATATGATGTCCGGCACGGGTGATATTTTGAATCGCGTATGTAGTAGCCGCAGCCCCCGATGAAGTTGCCAGAGCAGCAACACCATGTTCCAGAGCGGCAATCCTCTGTTCAAAAACATCCCATGTGGGATTCATAATACGAGTGTAGATGTTTCCCGACTCGGACAGGGCAAAACGGCCCGCCGCAGTAGCTGAATCCTTAAACACATAAGAACTTGTCTGATAGATGGGCACAGCCCTTGCATCAGTAGCGGGATCCGGCTTCTCTTGACCCACATGAACCTGAAGTGTTTCAAATTTGTAATTTTTACCAGGCATAATGACTCTCCTTGTTCCTTAAATAATTAAATTATAACATAGTATAATCCATAAATTATTTATAGTGAGCGTTGATTCCCCCTGCGGAACCCTGCGATACACTACAAAACATATCGGATTAATAGGATATAATATGACATACCATATTTTTTGTCAAGCACGCGCATTGCCTAAAAAATAATCTAGCTGAAAAGGGGTGGTTGCCCAAGAACTAAAATCTAGCCGAACTTAAGTTCATGAAAACTTAAGCGACATCCTGACAGGATGTATTTTTAGTGTAA
>JAITXS010000050.1 GCA_031284645.1 Spirochaetaceae bacterium
CTGAAAAATAAAAGTAGGGTGATTGGGTAGAGGGTCTTGGTCTTACCAGTAATCCCCTGCCCTATCCCTAACGCTCCTAACACTTTGCTTCGGGTAGAGGGTATAGGTTTTATCAGAAATTCTGTACCGTACCCGAAGCCCTTAGCTCTTTGCTTCGGGGTAAGGTAGTAGCTCTCTGATATTCCAATACCCTATACCCATAACCCAACTACCCTTGCTTCGTGCTATGATCAGATGTAACGTGAGGCACTGCGTATCCTTGACAAGTAAAAAGGAAGCGGGATAAGCTAAGGGCAGAAAAACGCAATGGCGATGGAGTGTTTTGTTTACAAAATACCCGCTGATGCTTTGTTGCGCCTCGCGAAATCCGCCTGTTTTTAAAATGAGTTTTGCTGAAAAATATATCCGCTTGCTTGAATTTGATCGTGTTATGCAAAGGGCTGCTGAGTTCTCAAAAAGCGAAGAAGCCTATGCCGATATGATGAAACAAGTTCCATTGCAGGATGATGCACAGCTTGAAGTATTAAAAAGTGCTGTCTTGTCGATTAAAAACAGAATTGATGCACAAGCGCTTGAACCACGGGGGGATCTGCCTTCTGTCGGAGAAATTCTTACACGGCTTGATATTGCAGGAATGGTGCTTGAGCTTGAGGAAATATACGCGCTTGCCCGTTTTATTACAGAAGGGAACGCTCTGGTAAAATGGCTTTCCCCGGACGAATTCCTTAATCAAACACTTCTCGTATTGCTTCCTGATTGTCATGTTATAGCGCAAAAAATTTTTTCTGTTTTGGATAAAACCGGACAGCTCCGCGATTTACCGGTTTTTGTAACAATAAAAAAAGCAATTGCCCTGCTGGAAAGAGAATCACGCGCTATAACAGCATCGTATGCAGAACATGATCCGGCTGTCTTGCAATCGGCACTGCCCTCTATTCGTGACGGAAGAACAGTTATTGCCGTAAAGGCGCGTTTCCGCAGCAGGATTCGCGGTATTGTACATGAAATCTCGGCGACAGGGCAGACTTTGTTTTTAGAGCCGGAAGAAATTGTCGAAAAAAACAACGAGATTACTATTTTACAACAAAAACTTGCGATAGAAATCCGCCGTGTTTTACGGGAGCTTACGGAATTTATCGCAGAACAAAAACAAACTCTTGTCCTTTTCCATAGCAAAATTATTTATATAGAAAGTCTGCGTGCCCGCGCGCATTATGCCTGCCGGACAAAAGGTGTATTTGCCCAAACAACACGGAGACTTCAAGAAGAACACGGGGCGGACGGAGACGGGACAGCTGGGGGTGCTTTTTTAAAGCTGATACAGGTAAAACATCCTTTGCTTGGGGAAGCCGCAGTTCCGCTCGATATTGAAATAAAAAAAGACCGGTATGCTCTTATTATTTCGGGGCCGAATACCGGCGGGAAAACGCTTGCCTTAAAAACTATCGGGTTATGCGCGCTTATGAATCAGAGCGGGCTTGCTATTCCCGCTGTGGAAGGCAGTGCCTTGCCGGTCTTTGATGGTGTGTATGCTGATATAGGAGATGAACAGTCGATAGGTTCCGCACTATCGACATTTTCAGCTCATATAAAAAATATAGCGGAGATATTGAATCTTGCAAGCTCGCGCTCCCTGGTGCTCCTTGATGAACTTGGTTCGGGAACGGAAGCGAGCGAAGGCTCAAGTCTCGCGATGGCAATTGCCGATGAGTTTATCGAAAAAAGGACTATGCTGTGTATTACAAGCCACTTGAGTCCGTTTAAACAATATGGATGGACACGCCGCTTCGCCGAAAATGCGGCTATGGATTTTGATGCGGATAGTTTGCGGCCTAACTATCGATTGATTATGGGGAGTTCCGGCGAAAGCCGCGCACTGGATATTGCCGGTCGTCACGGGCTTCCGGTGAATATTATTGATAATGCACGACGCTACATGAGTGAGGGAGCGGGAGATACTTCAAAATTAATCCATGAGCTCCAGGAAAAATACCGGCTGGTGGAACAGGAAAAAGAAGATCTCAAACAAAAACAGCTCTCTCTTTTAGAACAGCAAAAAAAACATGACGCCCGTGAGCTGTCTTTACGGCAAAGAGAGGCCGCGATAAAAAGCTGCGAGCTCCGTGATCTTCACTCCCTCCTTTCCGAATGGAGAAAAAAGCTTGAAAATCTTGTCCGCGAGATAAGAGAGGGAGAGCTGAACCGTGAAAAAACTGTTCGGGTAAAAGAAGTTTTACATGAACTGTCGGAAACAATAAAAGGCGAGGATGCAAAAGCGTTGACCGAAGGTGAGGAGACGGCACTTTTTGAGCGTAATCTGCACATGGCCGGTGATGAGCATGGCAGCGGGCTTGCTGCTTCTGACGGGCAAAGTCATGGCAGTAAAAAGCCGCTGACAAAAGGCATGAGTGTTTTTGCAGGAAAAGATAAAAGGCGGGGAATTGTAAAACGCGCCGGTAAAAAAGGATGCTGGATTGTTGAAATCGGATCGGTCTGTGTGCCTTTTGCCGAAGACGAACTACTCCCGCTTAACGAAAGACCAGTCTTCAAAGCCTCTGTTTCAGCTCTTGAGTGTTCCATGCCCGCAGCCGCCTTTGAGTTAGATCTACGCGGCCTTCGTTTGGAAGAAGCGCTGGAAGTGCTTTCCCATCAGCTTGACGCAGCGATGGTATCGAACTTAAAATCGTTTGCGCTTATTCACGGGAAAGGAGACGGTATCCTTTCCCGGGGCGCACATGAATTTTTAAAAAACCATCCTGCTGTTGCCGATTATTATTTTTCCCGACCCGAGGAAGGCGGGGCAGGTAAAACAGAAGTTGCGCTGAAATAAGCCGGACAGGTAATGATGGCCTCCCCTGCTTACCATCTCGCACAGTGTGTCTTGGGGTAATGGGGGTTTACCGGACATACCTACCCCACATGCTTTTCCCTAAACCATAGATTTTTAGCTGCGATTAATTGTTCGAAAAAATATCACGTGTATAAACTTTATCAACAAAAGGTTTGAGCTCTTCTGTTATACGGTTTGCAATAATCAGATCCGCTTGTTTTTGAAATGCTTCAAAGTCTTGTAGTACAGGATAATCACAGAGCGTTTTTTCCTTCAAGGCCGGATCAAAAATGATGATACTGATCCCTTCGGTTTTAAGCTGCCGGATTATATCCAGCATTGCTGATGAACGCGCGTTATCAGAATCTGTTTTCATCGCAAGTTTATAAATACCCACATTTTTTGGCCGTTTTGATAAAATCATATTGGCAATATGCGATTTTCGGGTATTATTCGAGGCAACAATCGCGTTAATAATATCGTTGGGGACATCCGTGTAATTTGCCTGTATTTGCTTCGTGTCCTTGGGCAGACAGTAGCCGCCATAACCAAAAGAAGGATTGTTATAATAGGCGCCTATCCTCGGATCCAGACAGACTCCTTCAATGACAGGTTTTGCGTTTAAACCGCGTATTTCAGCAAAGGTATCAAGCTCGTTAAAATAAGCGACACGCAAGGCAAGATAGGTGTTGGCAAATAGTTTTACCGCTTCGGCTTCTGTCGGCGGCATAAACAAAACCGGAGTATCTTTCTTTTTTGCTCCTTGCAACATTAAACCCGCAAAGCTCTTTGCCGCTTCAGTTCCGGTACAGCTATCCCCGATAATAATTCGGGATGGATAGAGATTATCATATAAAGCCTGCCCTTCCCGTAAAAATTCCGGTGAAAACATAATGGAAAGGCCGGGATATTTTTTCCGCATCCTTTCGGTAAAACCGATCGGCACGGTTGATTTTATGATGACAGGCGAATCCGGCGAAAAAGACGCAGTATCGGCGATAACGGTCTCGATTGATTCTGTGTTAAAAAATTTTCGATCCTCATCATAGTCGGTGGGAGTCGCAATAACGATAAAATCAGGATCATCGTAAACAAGGGATTTATCGCTAACCGCGCCAAGATCAAGTTTTTCTTCCCGTAAAAAGCGCTCAATTTCCGCATCTTTGATAGGGGAAAGACGCTGATT
This sequence comes from Spirochaetaceae bacterium, assembly GCA_031284645.1. Taxonomy (GTDB): domain Bacteria; phylum Spirochaetota; class Spirochaetia; order Treponematales; family Breznakiellaceae; genus JAITXS01. Next base: position 4,017 of record JAITXS010000050.1, read on the forward strand.
CAACATATCAACCCGTGTTGGGGAAATATCAAAAGCGACAACCGAATTGTGTTGGGAAAGCAATACCGCATTCGCGATCCCAACATAGCCAATCCCAAAAACAGAAATCCTCACCTCGTTATGGTAACGTGCACGAGCGTTTTATGTCAATGTTTCTCAAGAATTTTCAGTTTGAAGCACATCAAATGGATCATCTCCCTGTCGGCGGTGTTGGACTGCCTCAAGGATATGTTCTGTTTCAATCAGGTCTTTACCTTCGAGATCGGCAATAGTACGGCCAACACGGAGTATTCCGTGGTAGGCGCGGCCCGATAATCCAAGTTTTTCAACGGCTTTACGAAAAGCATTTTCTGCGGCAGGAGATAAAACACAGATCCTTTCGATATCTCCGGCGTCCAGAGTCGAATTCCGGCGGACATTCATATTCTTATAACGCGCCCGCTGTATTTCAACAGCACGCGCAACCCGTTTTGCGACGGTATTGCCGCTCTCCTCCCTATTTTTTGCCATAAAACTTGCCGACGGCATATTTACCGCGACTCGCAGTTCCATTCTGTCGAGGAGAGCCCCGCTAAACTTACGCCAATAACGGTGAATATCCTGCGCAGAGCAAAGGCACGAGAGATCAGAATGATTCTCCTGTGCTGTTCTACCAAGTTTGCCGCACGGACACGGGTTTGCCGCCATCACAAGCTGAAAATCAGCCGGAAGTCGAACCGGGCCTTCGGCACGTGAGATAGTAATCACTTTATCTTCAAGCGGTTCGCGTAACGCTTGTAAGACATTACATTTAAACTCGGGCGCTTCGTCAAGGAAAAGCGTGCCAAGATGGGCAAGACTGATTTCTCCGGGACGGATGCTCTTGCCGCCGCCCAGTATGCCTTCTGCGCTTGCCGAATGATGAGGAGAACGAAACGGCGGCTGTGTTATAAGCGAAGAAGCTTCCCGAAAACATTCATTTTGGGCACCCTCTGCCTGTGTTTTTTCAATAGAGAGCTCTGCTTGATATGAATCCGAAAAACAGGCATCCAGAGGGCTTAACTCCCCCGCAAGGCTGTGTAGTCGGGTAACTGTAACGGCCTCCCATTTATCAAGCGGCGGCATAATCGAGGGGAGGCGGCGGGCAAGCATGGTTTTACCTGCACCGGGCGGGCCGAATACAAAAAGATTGTGAGAACCGGCCGCGGCGATTTCAAGCGCTCTTTTATACCGGCTTTGTCCACGGACATCGGAAAAATCGCCCAAAAAAGCGCCCCTGCGGCAATCTTCTGCGACCGGATGTACCGAAGCGGCGGCACCACTTATACCGTTCGCCGACCGGGAAGGAAGGGCCTGATTTGCAAACACCGCCGTATCCTTATCACAGGGAAATTTTCCTATTTGCGCACGATACTTTAATGCAATAAGCGTCTCGCTTAATGTCGAGACACCAAAAACCGAACCCTCAGCAAGTATTTCAGCTTCGGCTTTATTTGCGCGGGGAACGATGATACTCCGAATTCCGGCTTCAAGTGCGCGGGATGTGGCAGAGAGAACTCCCCGCACAGGGCGCACAGCACCGGAAAGCTCAAGTTCCCCCAAAATCATCGTGTCGCAGGCAGGTGGAGCAATGGCGGCAGCGGACATGACAGCAATAGCAATCGGCAAATCAAGAGAAGCTCCGTCTTTTTTTATTCCGGCGGGAGCCAGGTTGATAAGAACCCTGTCTGTTGGAAATCGAAAGCCTGAATTGCGAAACGCAGCGCGTATACGCTCTTTTGCCTCTCGAACCGCGCCCTCGGCAAGCCCGCTGATATCAATACCCGGAATCCCGCGGCGTATATCAGCCTCAATTCTTACCAGTATTCCCTCGTAACCATACGGAACATACGATACAACATACATAACAAACCTCGTGACTGTTTATTGTAAATCGTATGCTGTTTGCTTGAATCATCCTGTAAATATAGTGACATTCGAACTATTAAAGGAGACAGGCAATCTGAGATGCGCTTCGACAAGAAAAATTTGTTCCGTATTTTCTAAAGATTAAGATTGCCGTGTTTGCGCCCCTTGCAAAATCTTCCCCCCTTGAGTATTTCCTACAAAACCTTGTTCAGGAACTGCCGTGTACGATCTTCTTTAGGATGATTAAAAATTTCATCAGGGCTGCCGCTTTCAAGGATGAGGCCGTTTTCAAGCACAATGATACTACTTGCTATATCGCGGGCAAAATTCATTTCGTGGGTAACGATTATCATAGTCATACCGGACTTGGCGAGATCGCGAATTACGCCGAGCACTTCACCTATCATTTCGGGGTCAAGCGCACTTGTCGGTTCATCAAAGAGGATGAGGCTTGGGTTCATCGCGAGGGTACGCGCTATGGCTACCCTCTGCTGCTGTCCGCCGGAAAGCTGCTGCGGGTAAGCATTGGCCTTGTCTGAAAGGCCAACCCGCGCTAAAAGCTCAAGGGCCCTGTCCTCCGCCTGCTTGCGGCCCATAATTTTGAGGTCAACCGGAGCCAGCATAATGTTTTTTTTGACGCTCAGGTGGGGGAAAAGGTTGAATTGTTGAAAAACCATCCCGATATTACACCGTTCATGGTTAATATTCACCTTTGGGGAGGTTAATTCCACCCCATTGATGAAAATTTTACCGCTTGAAGGCTTTTCCAGCATATTAAGGCAGCGTAAAAACGTTGATTTCCCCGAACCGGACGGCCCGATCACAACGATCACGTCTCCTTCCTCCGCTTTCATGCTAACTCCGTTAAGAGCCTCGAAGGTATCAAATTTCTTATAAAGGTCTTCAGTGCGTACTTTTTCTGCCATAATTTAACTTCTTTTCAACTGACGATGAGAGCTGCGACAGGATCAGAATAATCACTAAATAAAAAAGCCCGACTATCGTCCATGTAACAAACGACTGCATCGTCCTGCCGATGTAGATTTTTGCCTGATAACAGATTTCAGCAAGACTGATAACCGAAATAATCGAAGTATCTTTAAGACTGATGATAAACTGATTAACAAGCGACGGAATAGAAACACGCAGGGCCTGCGGTAAAACAACCCGGTACATTGCCCGCCCATAGGTAAAACCAAGACTTCTCGCGGCTTCCATCTGACCGCTGTCAACCGCCGAAATACCGCCGCGAAAAATTTCGGCAATATAAGCTCCGGCATTGAGACTCAGCGTAATAATACCGGCGGCAAAGGCCGACAACCTAAAGTCAATGCCAAAGGACTGAATAAGCTGAGGTACGCCGAAATAAACAAAAAATGTCTGCACCAAAAGAGGCGTACCGCGGATTAAACCGATATAGGCTTTTGCCATCACACGCAACGGGGTCAACCGTGAAATCCGCATGAGGCAGGCGCAAAGCCCAAAAATCACCGCTAAAACCAGGGCAATAAGCGTGGTTTCAAGCGTAACCCCCATGCCTTTAAGGAGCAGAGGGTACACTTCTTTTAAAACAATAAAGAAATCCACGTTAGTTTACTTGGTGGAGATGTATTTGTCGATGATCTTTTGATAGGCCCCGGATGCTTTTAAGTTTGCCAGTCCACGATCAAAAGCTGCTAAAAGCGCCGCATTTTTGCCTTTAACCACCGCAAAACCATAAGACGATCCCTTTTCCATGCCGGTAACAATTTTAAGCCCGTTACCCTGCGCGATCCCGTAGCCCATTACCGGATAGTCCTCAAAACAGGCCGCTGAATTGCCGATTTTAACATCTTCGTACATAAACGGGGATTCGTCAAAATAAACAAGGGCAAAATTATATTGAGCCTGAATCGACTCGGCGAAGGTCGCTCCTTCGGTACCGGTCTTTACCGCTACTTTCTTTCCTTTGAGGTCGGCATAGCTCTTAATCGTATTATTGTCGTTTTTAATCGCCATAACAACACCCGAATCATAGTAAGGTGCCGAGAAATTATATTTTTGTTTGCGTTCGTTGGTAATACTCATACCTGCGATAACCCCATCGGCCTGCCCTGACTCAAGCGCCGCCACCGCTGCGTTAAATCCCAAGGGTTTCAGGGTGTAGGTAAATTTTTGATCAGCCGCGATTGCCGCCAAAAGATCAATGTCGATACCGACATATTTCTGCTGCGGGTCCTGAAACTCAAAAGGCGCGAAAGTCGTATCCGTCGCGATGATAACTTTGCCCACTTTATCCTTGTCATCGGCAAAAACCATACCCGCCACTAAAAGCACCATAATGCCCAATCCGATTTTTTTCATCAACTTTCCTCCAAAAATGTAATCTTTCAAAATCTTATGCGATTTTCTCAACATTGATGAAAGATTATCATTTAATTCAAAAAAAGGGAAGAACCTGTCTCAACTGTTAAAAAACAAACTCGGGAAATCAAAGCAGTGCAAGCAAACTCTCAATTTCATCTTTAATTTTTCTTTTTAACATAGCTTTGTGTTCCGGAAAAATAGGCGGAGATACTTCAAAGTTTAACAATAAATGAAAGCGGAGAGATAATTCCAATTAAGAGACAGCAGCAACGCGGACATTTTTACGTTGCGTTGACAGAGGCAATGCGCTCTCTGCAATTCGCTCTCTGCAATTCGCTCTATTGACAATTTTTCAACACCCCGTTAGACTAAAATCGTACGGAATAAAGAAGTTGAGGAAAAAGAGGCGCTGAAACATGATGCCTCTTTTTTATTCGCGAATCCGGTTACTGCCCTGCGCCGCATTTCATTTAACAATGATCGTTTAACGTGAGGTAGCAAGCGGAGCAATACAAAAATTTCCTTACAGAACAAGCCCCGTAATGTCCGCGACATTATCCATCACAGCTTGAGGCTTGCCAAAAGGTGGCTTATTTAGGAGAAGGTAGAGTGCAGTATAAGCTGAAAGAGCGCGAGGATACTGAAAACGCAAAGCTTATGCTGGGCTTGGAGCCGGTTGTCGAAGGACTTGGTTTGTCCCTTGTAGAGTTTGCTGTTTCACGGCACAAAGGGAGTGTGAGCGTCAAGGCCACCGTGTTCAAAAAAGGCTCTGTGGGTATCGGCGATTGCTCGAAGGTACACCGCGCAATTACGCCGCGTCTTGAGCTTGCCTTTGGTATTCCAGGCAGCGCAGGGAGTTTAGGGTCGGAGGATGCAGAGGGCTGCCGCAAAACTCGTGAAAAAGAGGCAGCCGGAGTAAAAAAGAAATTCTCCCCGCCGGAGTTATATATTGAGGTTTCTTCGCCGGGTATCAATAGACTAATAAGAGAAGGTGCTGAGTTCAGGTATTTTATCGACTGTCCGGTGAAATGTTGGATGACCGCTCTTTCTGACTGGAAACGCGGGATTGTAGAAAGCGTTACGGAAACGCATATCATGATTAAAGGAAGTAATGGTATGGAAAAATTAGAATATGAAAGTATCGCGAAGGCGAAATTAGATTCGGATTTTGATTCAAAGGCGGCGCTGTGATGGCTACGGATGTTTCTGAAGCAATAGAACAAATTATTCAAGAACGTAATATATCAGAAGAATTGGCACTACAGATCGTTGAAAACACCGTTCTCGCGGCGTATAAACGGAGATATGGTAATAATGATAATGCCGTTATCCGTTTTGATGAGAACAAACGCCTTGTTACGATTTATGCAAAAAAACAGGTTGTAAACGGAGTTTTTGATCCGGTTTATGAAATTGAACTTGAAGAGGCGGCAGCTTTGCACCCCGATGCCGAGGACGGCGATGAGATTCTTATTGAACTTGACCCGAAAGAAGATTTCGGACGCCTCGCGGTACAGAGCGCAAAACAGATCGCGCGGCAGAATATGCGCGAAATCAGAAAAGACAGCCTTTATTCCGAATACAAAGATAAAGAAGGCGACATTATCATTGGTTACTATCAACGGGAACGAAACGGTACTATATATGTTGATCTAGGGAAGATCGAGGGAGTTTTACCGAAAAAATATCAGTCGCCCCGGGAAGATTATCACGTAAATGACCGCATTAAGGCGCTGATATACAAAGTTGAAAAGACTGTAACAGGGCTTCAGGTTGTACTTTCTCGCACGCATACCGACTTTGTTAAGGCGGTTTTTGAAATGGAAGTACCGGAAGTGTACGATAAAACCGTTGAGATTCATAAAATCGTGCGGGAACCCGGTTACCGGACAAAGCTTGCCGTGTATTCTACGGATAAAAATCTTGATCCGGTGGCGGCCTGTGTTGGACCCAAAGGCGCCCGTATTCAGGCGATAATTCGGGAGTTGGAAGGCGAAAAAATTGATGTACTTGAATACAGCAGCGATCCAAGAGAGTTCATCATAAACGCACTTTCGCCTGCCGAAGTGCGCGATGTGATTATTCTTGATGAGGGAAAACATCAGGCCCTGGCCGTGGTCGCGGAAAACCAGCTTTCCCTTGCAATTGGTAAGCAGGGGCAAAATGTCCGGCTTGCAAACCGGCTTGTGGACTGGAATATTGACGTCAAAACAGTCGGGCAATACGAGGCGATGGATATTTTTACCGAATCACGGAAGGCTGTTTCCCGTCTTTTTGGCGAAGAAGAGGAAGAAGAGATTTCCAAAATTTCCGAGTTGCCGAATGTCGATATTACGCTTGCAGCCTTGCTTCGCGATAACGGCATTGATTATATTGACGATTTCTTTGCTGCAGAAGAAGAAGGAAGACTTGCCTCAATTGAAGGGCTTGGCGAAGATCAGGTCAAGGCACTTCGCGCTATCATTGATCAGCTTGTAAGCGAGGAAGAAGATCTTTCGGGAATCGGAGAACAGGCTCCGTCAGATACACAGGACAGCGCAGAGGGCGGTGTAAGCGAAGGTGCTGATGAAGATAAGGAAGGCGAAGACGAAGAAGAGGACGAATATTTCTGCCCTGAATGCGGAGCTAAAATTACCATTGGGCAAAACGATATAACGGCGATCTGTCCCAGTTGCGGCACGGAATTAAGTCTGGAAGAGGAGTAACAATTTATGAGGATAGCGGAAGCAAGGCGGGTGATTTACCTGTTTCCTGTTTCCTATTCCCCATTTTAGGGAGCATTATGGCGGAAAACGACAATATTCAAAAACCCAAAGCGGAACTCATCAAAAAACGTAAAGGGTCGGATGAGGCGGAGAGCGCGGAGATTAAGACTGTTCACAAGGTTATTAAGCTTAAAAGCACCGCGAATAAAGATGTGGGCGTTGATGGCCCCGTGACGGATGATATAAAGATACCCGATTCACCGCAACCTGTTTCCGGCCCCGAAATATCGGGAGAGCTTCATCGGGAAGTTGAAAGCCGTGAAAGCGCACCGAAAAAAAAAGTTGTCGTTGTCAAGAAAAAAATCAGGATCTCAGGCGATGGTGAAAAAATCCATGAGACAGGACACATTGCCACCGAGATCGGAAATGCCGCAAACCCGGAAATTTTGGGGGAGAATCGAATCCCCGCCGAAAAGAAAGCGGAAGGCGGAGAAACCGGTATAGCTCCTGATCTAAAAGTAAAAAGCACTGAGCCGGGAATTCCGGCGCCGATCATAGCTACTCCTCCTGTAAAAAGAACGACCTTTTCATTACCGGTCGTCCAGCGTCCTGCCGCGAAAGTCGGGCGCGTCGGAGGTAAATTTATTGGAGAGCGTCCGCCTCGAACTGAAGACAACAGGCGGGGAGGAGACGGAAGACCGAACGATCCGGCACGTCCTCCGGCACGTGTCTTTAACAGCGGCGCGCCGCGCCAAGGTTCATTTGGCACCGGAGCTGCCCCCGGCACGAGGGGAGGTTTTACCGGACAAGGGACGCGTTTTGGTAGCCCCAGACCAGGACAGCAAGGTGGTTTCGGACAGCGGCCTCCATTCGGTCAAGGTGGTGGTGGCGGACGTTTTAATCAAGGAGCAAAGCCCGGCGTTCCCGGCAGGGGGCCGGTCGGCTCTGCCCCACCGGCACCTCAGCTTGAGGGTAAAAGTCAGACAAAACGTTCTTATAAAGCAAAAAAAAGTCTCTATCACCGCGAGAAAGAAAGAGAGGGGAAGCTCCTCCAAATCAAAAAACGGATAGCGCAGCCGGTGAATCCGGTTCCAAAATCAATTGATATCATAGAAGTTGTGACAGTTTCCGAACTTGCCCGCAAGATGAATTTAAAAGCTTCCGATCTCATACAAAAATTGATGAGTATGGGGATGATGGTTACGATTAATCAACAAATTGATTCGGAAACAGCGACAATTCTTGCTGCGGAATACGGCGCGGAAGTTAACATTGTTAATCTTTACGATGAGACTTTAATTGAAAATGAAGTCGACAATGAAGAATCAATGAGTCCTCGTCCGCCGGTTGTTACGGTGATGGGCCATGTCGATCACGGTAAAACAAAACTCCTGGACGCCATCCGTAATGCTGATGTTGCTTCCGGAGAATTCGGCGGTATCACTCAGCATATCGGCGCGTATATGGTTAAAACACCCAAGGGAAACATTACTTTTCTGGATACGCCGGGACACGAGGCATTTACAAGAATGAGATCGCGCGGTGCTCAGGTTACCGACATTGTTATTCTTGTGGTTGCCGCCGATGACGGTGTCATGCCCCAGACCATTGAGGCTATTAACCACGCAAAAGAAGCCGCTGTTCCTATCATTGTTGCCGTGAACAAGGTTGATAAGCCCGAAGCGAATCCCGATAGAGTCAAAAGCCAGCTTTCAGAACTCGGATTACAGCCTGAGGACTGGGGCGGACAGACTATGTTTGTTGAAATTTCAGCGCTAAAACGGATCGGTATTGAGGCTTTGGTCGAGGCTGTCCTGTTGCAGGCGGAAATTCTTGATCTGAAAGCAAACTACAACCGCCGCGCAGAAGGCAAAATTCTTGAATCTCGTATTGATCAGGGACGAGGGATTGTGGCGAGCCTTCTTATTGAGAAAGGTACGTTGCAAGTCGGCGATTCCTTTGTCGCCGGTATTTGGCCCGGCAAAGTCCGCGCTCTTTTTAATGATAAAGGCGAAAAAGTCGAACGCGCCATGCCTGCCATGCCGGTTGAAGTACTCGGTTTTGAAGGTATCCCCAATGCCGGAGACCCCTTGCAAGTTGTTGAAGATGAAAAAATCGCACGTGGTTTTTCAACGAAACGGCAGGAATTAAAACGATTTGAAGATGCCAAACACATTAAGAAAATCACACTGGATAATCTCTATGACACGCTGAGTGACGGTGCGGTAGCGGAACTAAAGGTTATTATCAAAGGCGATGTGCAAGGCTCTGTGGAAGCGCTTAAATCAAGCCTTGAAAAACTTTCGACAAAAGAAGTACGGTTAAATGTCATTCAAGCCCTGCCCGGAGCGATTCACGAAGGCGATGTTGATCTCGCTATTGCATCAAACGCAATACTCATTGGCTTTAATGTACGGCCGACGCCAAAGGCAAAGGCTCTCGCTGATCAGGAAAAAGTAGACATTCGCAAATACAATATTATCTACCGTGTTGTCGAGGAAATGCGGCAGGCTATGGAAGGAATGTTGAAGCCCGACACAAAAGAGGAAGTTATCGGCGGTGCCGAAGTGCGGAATGTGTTCAAAATGTCAAAAGTCGGTGCAATCGCAGGCTGTTATATCACAAGCGGCCTTGTCAAACGCACAGCCAATATTAATATCCTGCGCGACCATATTGTTATTCACAGCGGCAAGATCGCATCACTGCGCCGCTTTAAAGATGACGCCAAAGAAGTTTCAGCCGGTTTCGAATGTGGTATCAGCATAGAGAATTTTAACGATATCCGTGAAGGCGATCAGCTTGAGATATTCGAAGTGGTTGAAGTGGCAAGGAAGCTTTCTTAATGAATAATAAATCGACTACGGAGGGGATAGAATTTCTGTAATTTTACCGATTTACAATCACGCAAACATTTTGCTAATGTTTGGATAGTTTCATAATACAAACATTATATAGTGTTTTGCGGCAAGGAAACTTTTTTGAGATTGATGAAATTTACCCTGTGTTGATTTTTATCAGGATATCATTGCGTATTATTACCATAAAGCAAAAGAGATTCGGACTATTCGTTTGTCTGAATCCTTGTTTAATGAATGAAAGGGGCGTGATAATTTGAAATTCCGATATGACAGTTTAAGAAACGAATACAATAGAGTTTTGCAACCGCGCTCTTACCGTGCGGGCAGACTCATTTTCCCGCAAATTACCCCCCGAATATAATTTAAAAACAGAATACGAGCGGATCGCAAGCGAAAATGCTGCTTTAAAAAGTGAATGCGCCCGTTTTAAAGATGAACGGGACAGGATCTTACGCCGCGCTCTTATCGCGCGAGAAGGCTCCTTTTATGGCTGCCACGGAAAATACGAGGCTTATTTTTTTGATTTATTTTGTAATAAAAGCCGCTTTTGTATTTGATCCGGCGTATTTCCTCCGCATAAGCCCGAAGATAATTTTTAAAACGAGAATTGCCGGTATTGAGCCTCCGGCATTAAGTCCCGGCATTAAGTCCCTTGACATTTTTTCGAATTTACGAAAAAATAAAGCTCAAGGATTATCTATGAAAACGATTTTTGTAAAGCCCGCGGAAGTCCGGCGGGAATGGTTTTTAATTGACGCAAACGGCAAAGCGCTGGGAAGACTTGCCGCAAGAGCGGCGAGCATCGTGAGAGGCAAAGAAAAGGTGGTTTTTGCGCCGCATCAGGAAGTTGGTGACTTTCTGGTTGTTGTTAATGCCGATAAAATTCTCGTAAGCGGGACAAAAGAGCAGGACAAACTCTATCATCATCATACCGGATATCCCGGAGCCCTTAAAACCGAGACTTATGAGAGTCTCGCACGCCGCAAGCCAACAGTTCCTCTTGAAAAGGCTATACACGGAATGTTGCCTAAAGGCCCTTTGGGACGCAAACTTCTTAAAAATGTTAAAATTTATGTGGGAGAAGAACATCCGCATAAGGCGCAAAACCCCAAAGTAATTGAACTTTAAGGAGAAATTGATGAAAAATCTTGGAATCGGAACCGGAAGAAGAAAAACCTCTGTTGCCCGTGTCTATCTTCGTGACGGAAATGGTAAAATCACGATAAACGGGAAAGATATTAACAACTACTTTGTCCAAAATGAATATGCCTATGTAGTTCGTCAGCCTCTTTTAGTCACGTCCAACGACCAAAAGTTTGATGTCCTGATTAATCTCTATGGCGGCGGTATTAACGGGCAGGCGGGTGCGTGCAGGCAGGGGCTTGCCAGGGCACTTTCTCAATATGATAAAGAAAATTATCCGAGCCTTAGAGCTAACGGTTTTCTTACCCGTGACAGCCGTATGGTTGAACGTAAAAAATACGGAAGACGCGGTGCACGTCGGCGCTTCCAATTTTCAAAACGCTAGAGAATTTTTATTCTTGCTTAAGAGAATTTCGGTGGCTTGATTTTTGAACCATGCAAGGTTTCGTAAAGGAGAATCAGCTGTGCCGAAAAACGCTGTAACAAGGGGCCCGCGATTTATCGCGGGTGTTAAACTGATCAGAAAATAAGATTATCAAGATGGCCTCAGATTATGTCCGTCCCACATGGGATGAATACTTTATGGAAGTATGCGACTCAATTTCTCGCCGCGCTACCTGCGACAGAGGGCGTTCGGGAGCGGTTATAGCAAAGGATAATCAACTTCTGGTAACAGGTTATGTCGGCGCTCCGGCAGGGCTGCCGCATTGTGATGAAGTCGGTCATCAGTTTAAAAAAACTATTCACGAAGACGGTAGCATAACGACTCACTGTGTCAGGACAGTCCACGCCGAGCAAAACGCGATCTGTCAGGCGGCAAAGCGCGGCATTGCGATTGACGGCGCAACGCTTTACTGTAGAATGACCCCGTGCCGAACCTGTGCGATGCTTGCCATTAACAGCGGTATTAAACGTGTGGTCTGCCAGCGCCGTTACCACGATGCAAGCGATTCCGAAGATATATTCAACAAAGCAGGCGTAACATTGGAATATATCACTAATGAAATACAATCATACGCAAAACAGTAAAACCCCGACTATGCTCATTCAAACTGAGCGCTTAATGAATTAATGTATGAGGCAATACTCGGCGGGTAATAGAGCATTATAATAATATCAGGATTAAAATCTTTGCTATATGCTTTTAGGTTTATATTTGCGCCAAAAAAGAAATTCATGTTTTTTGTCTGCAAAGCCAGATACGGCGCTAAGGTCATACCAAACGAGTCGCTTGTTAAAAGGATTTTTTTGTCAACAGGTGCCTCCTCATTCTGTGCCTCCTCATTCTTAAACATAACTAATCCATTCTGAAAATACGGATAAACGCAATAACTGTTTTCTTGAAAACCTTTTTTAATATAATTTGTTTCAAACATAATATCATAAAAATTTCCGCTTTTAATTAAATTCCTTGAGGGAACATTAATATCAAGATAGGTATCATAAGAAGGATATATTAAACTTATATCATCAAGTCCCGCGAATTTCGATCCGGTTCGCCACGCGCTTGAACCCATAAAACTATTACGGTACACATCAAGATTGAAATTTTCGACAGCGCCAGTGTTCCGTAAAATACGGATAGCCTAATTTGATTTAGCCATCTCAATAGATATATTGATTTGTTCAGCATTTTTAGTCCAGACGAATTTACGGTTTGATTTATTCCAGGTAGTAATGTAATCAATAATGGCTGTTTCCAATTCTTTGAGACTGTTCCAGCTTTCCCGTCTTATCCTTTTATTTGTTA
>JAITXS010000131.1 GCA_031284645.1 Spirochaetaceae bacterium
CCCCGAGCATGAGGGAGAGGAAGAATTTCTTGAACTTGAGGGGCTCTGCATGGATTACGGAAAAAATGTACCGGACAAGCGCCTGTGCCTGAATCCGGTTAAGATATAATTTAAGAAAGGGGAGAAGATATATATGAGTTTTGATGTACAAGAAATGATAGTGACTACGGTATGCTCGGAAAGTAGTCCGTATATATTTCAGGCAAAAAAATTGAAGAACGATGGTGCGCCAGACGGGAATGCGGTTGATGTGCATTTAGTTATGCCGGTAGGCGGCGTGGAGACAGGGCTTTATCGATCGCCGCAGTTAAATGATATTATTCTCGTTGGAGAAACGGGCACCGGCTCTATTACGCGTTATTTGATAGGCTATGTACCGCAGTCTGCGGTAGCAATCGGCGTAACGAAAAAATTTGATTCTGTCAACAAATTAATGGATGACGACAAGCCGGTTCTTCCTGCTACTTTTGATACATCCAAAGTCACCGCGCCTGTTGCCGCCAAATATACGGGCGGAGCGGGTAACCCGCAGTATAAATTTGACAACAAAGTTTATGGTGATTGCAGTAGTAAAGGACAAGGTCCTACGATTAAGTGGTGTACGGATAATTACGCTGCTCTTGGGGGTGAAAAAACAGGTGAGGAGGAGAAAAAAAGGGACATAGAGCAGAACATTCATGCCAAGGCATTGTCGGTGTTCTTTCTACAAGTAGGAGACAGTAATGGAATTCCTAGCTGGCCGGCTGCGGTGAGTAAAGCAGGATTGGTACTTCGTTATAAGAAACAAGGGGATAACACAGCAAAGGCAAAGCTTTTGGAGAATCTAAATAGGTCCGATACTACACCAACTCGTAAAGCATATTCGAGGAAAATGGAATATTCCGAAATTGGTTTTTATAAAGATATGACGCCGTTTACCACAGCGAGGAAAGGCACGGATGGGAATGAAGAAAGAGATGCGGAGGGGAAGGTGCAAAAATATTATCCTGAGATTGACCGTATCAACATACAATCGACCGGTGATATAGATAGCACGGCGGTGAATCGCCACCTGATGAAGGCTAAGCGTTTTGAAATTCTTGCGAATGTGGATGAAGTGGATCATACAAAGAAGAGCTTGTCGGCAGATGAACTTCCCCTGGGAGATGTGATGGGTGATAACTATGGCTTGTCTAAAGGTGATGTTCAGGTAAGGGCGGGTGGCAGAGTTATTATTAAAGCAGACAGCGAAATAACGTTTCAGGTGGGACGAACCAAGCTTACGATTAAAGACGGATCGTTTGAGGTAAGCAGCAGGCAGATCAAGGGCTCGAATGTACCGACAGATTTTGATCCGGTAATTAAGTTCAGCTCGCGTGGTGGTGTCTCTATAGGGGGTAGTTCTGTTGGCATATCTGCGGGATGGGGTTGGAACATATTGGATTCTATGGGATCGGGAATAACCGGAACCCTTGGGGGTATCGCTCAATTTGGACGTTCAATAAACCTGGGGACGAATACCGCTTTCGCGAATATTTTTACCACGGCAATCTTTACTTCCAATTTTGCATTTAATATGAAATTAATGACAATGGCAAAAGATAAAGATTATGATTTTAATCCGGCTTATTTGAGTGCTATTAAAAGTATGATACAAAGCATGGTTAAATTACTCCAGGGTGTAGCAACGAGTATAATCCAAATGAAGACGGATTATTCTAAAGAAAAGGCAGACTTTAAAAAACTTATGAATGAGAAGTATCCGGGTTTGGCGCAGAGGGATGTCAGTGATTTTCTTATAAGAGCGAATAAGGACGGTGTTATAGCTGGAGTTGCAAATTATGAGAGTTGGATTGCCGAAAATCACCAAGAGGAGCTTGCGGGTTGGGCGAACTTGAACTTGTTTGATTCGACGCCGGGTGGGGGACCGAAACCGGTGAATTCTGATGGTACTGTTAATCTTTATTAGTAATACTTCGGATGACACTTTTTTTGAGGTGATGGTTAAGATAGTGAATTGAGTAAAATTTAGGAGAATTAAGGAGAATAATATGGCTTTTTTTAGAACAGGTGAATTTTCACCTGCCGGAGATCTTACAGATGACCAAAAAAAGGAAGGTAAGACTTCGCTCACCGAGCAGGGCTTTGATGAAGTGATCGCGATTATTGAAGCGGTAGGTACAATGCTTATCAGACTTATACATTCTACTTTTGACTCAGTGGATTACGCATGGGGATTAAAGGGAAGCAAGAAAAAATATCATAAGAAATCCGGAACTTTCTGGGTGGATGCTACGAAAGGTGAGGTTGGTGCCGAACTCGATGTGGAAAACAGTTATGGCGGCCCCTATGAAAATGCGGCAGAAGGCCAGGATTTTTTAAATACATTTACCGTCTATTGGGATTATTCTGTTATGGAAGCTATGATGCTTGCTTTTGCCATACGGATCCCTGATCCGTCCCGTAAACCGGCCCAAGTGAGCTTGAGTTTTGACGGGGATGTAAAAATAAGCGGGGAACGTAATATTGAGATAGCAGCAACAACTAAAAAGACGGTATTCACCCCGACGCTTAAGCTAAAAGCTATAAAACAGGGGATTAAAATTGGAACCGTCTTTGCACAACAAGGTACACCCTTTGTTAAAAATTGTGTGCAGGTAGCCAACATGAATAATGCGGATGATAAGAAGGCGGGCAAGAACCGTAAGTTAAAAACGTACATTGATGGGGAGGATTTATAATTATGGCGGAATTAGATAAAGAGACAACACAAATAATTATAGGCGCGGTAGCCCCGCTTATAGCTTCAGCGGTATTTGCCGTAGGGGTTGCTACAGCAGAAGCTATTATAGAAATGGTTGCTGCGACAAACTATGAGGACAAGGGTCTTACCGGCAATACAGAAATACACCCCACAAGTGATCAGGTGAACATTAGCAGTTCTGATGTTGCCGCTTCGGACAAAGAGGGAAAACTTTCGCACGATACGGTTTCGGCTCAGAGTGGTGATATCGCGGCGGCGGCAACAGACGCTGACGCTGCTAATGCGGAAGCAACGGCTGCCGACAGCGGGGCGACAGCTTTAAGGACAAAGGCCGGTGCCTCGGATATTGAGGTAAAAGCCTTAAAGATGACTTAAAGACTAAAACGCCCAAACTTATGCTTGGGTGTTTTAGTGCTAATCTAAAGAGAGACAGAGGGGAAAAATGGCTGATAAACTTGACTGGCAGAACAAACATCTGGTCTTGTTGCGTTATATATCGCTTCAAGATGCAGTGCAAAAAGAAAATTATAAAATTCGTCCTGATTTGGAAGAATTTTTCGTAAAAACAAATAATGCAGAACAAATTGCATTTAGCCTTGCCGAACAAGGCAAACATAAAGATGCGTGTGAGCTTTTGGCGTACATTTGCCATCGCCGTGCAGGCGTCTGGTGGGGATACCAATGTGTTAATTCATTAATTGAGGAGCTGCGGATAAATCCCGCTGTTGACCGTGACATAGCTGATATTGCAAAGGATTTTACCGTTGAAGTGCCTGATTTTGCGAAAGTTGATTTTCCGCCGCCCGATCCGGAAATGGATAAGCAGTATAATATGGCCATTCAACAGATACGTGACGCCAAAAACCAAATGAAGTCTATGCTCGATCCGAAAGAACTCAAGTTGTCGGAACAGATTGTCAATGTGGCTTTTGGAGAATTTGAAAAAACGCATGGGATACACCCTTTGGAACTTTTAAAAAAACTGGGTGAAAAATTAAATGAATCGAGATTTGAGGTCGATCCTCAATCTCCCGTGTTCGTTGAGGCAGCAAAGCTTAAGACCCAGCTTGGGCAAGTTCAAAAAGAAACAGCCGATTTAATAAAATCAGTTATCCCGCCCAAAGTTCCGGCCCATGAAAAAAAAATGCGGGATAATGCGCTTGGTGCGGTTTACCGCTGGATCAATGCCCCGGACGAGCCGAATAGCAAGGCCTGTCTTGATATAGGCAACGAGTGCCCAGACACGCCGGCCGGGCTTTTGTCCTTAAGCGCGTTTTGGGCCTACGGCAATCTTATGCCCGGCGGGGATCAGGTCATTCAAACCCCGCCGGGACTTGCGGCAAATGGTCTTACACAGGTTTTTTTAATGTGCGCCTTGCACAAAGGCGGTACGCGCAAACCCAAGGAACGTTTTGAACAGTACTTTAACAAGGGTATCGAGGTTCTTACCGGTAAAGATAACTGGGAATCAAGTTTGCTTGACGCAAAGGCCCCCCATGAAAAAGAGCTGCCGCCTGTAGCAAAGGGCAAGGATCAAAACACGGGAACAGACGAAGAAAAACCCGCCGTTGCCTATAAACGCTGGAAAAAGGACTAAGGAAGGGTAGTAGGGTTATGGGTATAGGGTAGGGGATTGCTGATAAGACCTATACCCTATACCCACCACCCTGAACCCTATTGTCCCCCCTCTACCCAAAATCCGTATTTTTCTATAAAATAGAGGCATGGCTTTAAATTGTGGTATCGTGGGGCTTCCCAATGTGGGTAAGTCCACTATTTTTTCGGCGCTTTCTTCGGCACCGGCGGAGAGCGCGAACTATCCTTTCTGTACCATAGAGCCGAATATCGGTATTGTTAATGTTCCTGATGAACGTTTAACAAAACTTTCGAACATATTTGCTCCCAAAAAAATAATTCCGGCCTCAGTTGAATTTGTCGATATAGCCGGTCTTGTAAAAGGTGCGTCACAAGGCGAGGGACTTGGTAATCAGTTTTTAGGGCATATCCGCGAAGTCGGGGTTATCGCGCATATTGTGCGTTGTTTTGACGATCCTGATATCATTCATGTAAATAATAAAGTTGATCCATTATCCGACATAGAAACCATCAATATTGAGCTTGCCTTGGCTGATCTTGAAACAGCTGCCAAGAGGCGGGAGAGAGCTGAACGTAGCCTGAAAGTTCAGGCTGCAAGTGAAAAAAAAACCGCCGAGCTTGTGCTTGCGGTTTTGTCCAAAATTGAGCCTTTTCTTGAAAACGGCAAAGCTGCGCGGCTTGTCCCGCTTAGTCAGGATGAAAAATCAGCTGTCGCCGACTGCCATTTTATCACCATGAAACCCCAGATCTATGTCTGTAATACCGATGAAGACGGCATAAAAAAAATTGTCCGGGGGGAGCCCCATGACTACATTGAGATGACACGGCAAAAAGCCGCAGAAGAAGGAGCCCAAGCTCTTGTTATCTGCGGGAAGTTTGAGGCGGAGCTTGCCGGTATTGAGGATATACAGGAAAAGACTGAATTCCTTGCAGAACTCGGACTTAAAGAGCCGGGTTTAGCGCGTCTTATACATGCGGCGTATAAATGTTTGGGACTTTTGACTTTTTTTACCGCAGGCGCTGACGAGTGTCGGGCGTGGACCGTCCATAATGGGGATAAGGCTCCGGATGCAGCGGGAGTTATTCACACGGATTTTAAAAAAGGCTTTATTAAAGCGGAAGTTTATTCATACGATGATATCGTTCAATACGGCAGCGAGGCAAAAATTAAAGAGGCCGGAAAGTATCGTATTGAAGGTAAAGACTATCTTGTTCAAGACGGTGATATTATGTTTTTTAAGTTTAATGTTTAATTTATTAAGATAACAGTGTTTTTATGACAAGGTCACGGCAAAGGGCCGCAGATCTGTCGGATTCATAAAATAATGAGGTGGAAAAATGGACAAATCAAAGATTTTTTGGACAAACATGCGTTGTAAGGTCGGGGACAGTCTGCTTGACAAACTCGAGCGGCTTGTCACTAAAGCCGGTATCGACAGTATTGACTTTAAAAACAAATATGTGGCGATCAAAATTCACTTCGGAGAACCCGGAAATCTCGCGTTTCTCCGGCCGAATTGGGCACGGGTGGTAGTTGACCATGTAAAACGACTTGGTGGTATGCCTTTTCTTACCGACTGTAATACACTCTATGTCGGACGACGCAATCAGGCATTGAATCACATGGAAGCGGCTTTTGAAAACGGTTATTCGCCGTTTGCGACGCATTGCCATAATATTATTGCCGACGGACTTAAAGGTACTGACGGAGTTGATGTTCCGGTGAACGGCGGTATTTATTGTAAAACAGCAAATATCGGACGGGCCATCATGGATGCCGATATTGTGCTTTCCCTGAACCATTTTAAAGGCCACGAGTGCGCGAGTTTCGGCGGCTCCCTTAAAAATCTCGGTATGGGAAGCGGCAGCCGTGCCGGAAAGATGATCATGCATAACGAGGGTAAACCCCAAGTGGATGAATCACTCTGTATAGGCTGTAAAATCTGCGCGAAATACTGCGCCCAAGGGGCAATAAGCTTTAGCGCAAACAGGAAGGCGCATATTGATTCGGATAAATGCGTGGGTTGCGGGCGTTGTATCGGAACCTGTAATCAGAACGCGATTGCAAACAGTTCCGGCGGTAGCTTTCAGCTGCTTAACTATAAAATAGCCGAATACGCTAAAGCCGTGATAGACGGGCGGCCTTCATTTCATATCAATGTGATTAATCAAGTTTCCCCGTATTGCGACTGCCACGGAGAGAATGACGCAGCGATTATTCCCGATATAGGGATTTTTGCGGGTTTTGATCCTGTTGCCCTTGATAAAGCCTGTTTGGATGCGGCCAACGCAGCACCTCCCATAAAAACGAGCGCTATCGGGGAATGTGAGAACCAGTATCACGACTACTTTAAGAACCTGCACCCCACTACGGACGGAATGGCTCAAATAACGCACGGCGAAAAAATCGGCTTGGGTACTTCCCTGTATGAGCTTGTTTTTGTAGATTAATCAAGTACAAGGCGGCTATTTTTTAAGGGAATCCAAAAAATATAAAGCACCCTGATAGCCGCCCCGAAGAAAGAACTGCCAGAATTTTTTGCCAAGGACAGCGTTTTTGCCGACTTCGTTCCCATCCGGCGGGCTTTCGTCTTCGGCAAGAAAAGGCAAGGGGTCTCCGCTTAATGCACGGACAGCGTTAAGACTTTCGTTTACACTGCGTCCCATATAGTCTTTTAAGCCGGAATTAAGCAATTCCGGAAAGGGATAGAGACAAAGCTTTTGATTAGCTGCTTTCGGAAAGCTTTCCGGTAGTTTTTCCAGCGCTCTTAAAATAGAAGTATGCGGGGAAAAAGCTGAGGGCGGAAATTGTGTATCAAGAGGAGAGGCAAGAAAAAAATCGGTTGCTTTATCCGGAGAAGCAAGCCTTATCAGAATAGCGCGGGCCGCTTGTTCTGCGCCTGATATCGCCTGATCCCGCTTTGGCGCGGCGCTGATGATATTACCGCATTTTCCGACATTGTTTTCAGGAAAACTCACCGTGTCCCCTGCTTTTACGCGCAGAAAGATATCTTTTATCCATTTTGTGTTTTTTGCCTTATCAAGGCCATGAATTGAGTCTATTGTCCCGGGAATCGAGATAAAAGCCCGCTCAGCCGAGACCCGGTGAAACTCGGGCTCTAATCCGTCTGGTTCTTCCCCAACGGCAACGAGAAGCGCTCCCTGTGTGGCGTGCGCTCCCGAGGCATAGGGATAGGTCCAGCCCGACATATAACCGCCGGAAAGACGAGCGGCGATTTCACCTATCATCGGGCCTTTGCTTCCCAGCTTGATATCGCCTTTTGCAGCTCCTTCCGTGATTCCCAGCGCCTGTACTCCGGCAATGAACGTGTTCAACAGGGCAGCCTCTGTATCAAGCGCGATATCAGATGGCATCGTATGGCCCATTTCAATAAAGTAGGGCGGGAAAAAGATATGTCTGTCGGCAAGCCCGCAGATTGTTACCTTACCGTGATGGACAATCGCGTCCACAGAAAATTCAGGGCCGTCCATATATTCTTCGACAATTACCCGTTTTGATCCGGAAAAAGAGAGCGCGTCAAGAACAGCTCCGGAGAGTTCGCTGCTATTTTCCACACGCCTGCAGCCCCGTGATCCCATATTATCAACCGGTTTTACCACAACGGGAAAGGGAAAAGGAAGGTGAAAATTTTCTTTGGGCAGATCGGACAGGACAAGAAAGGCCGGAGACGGAACATTGCAGGCGGCAAAACGCCGGCGCATACGCTCTTTATCGGAACAGTCCAGCGCAACTTCGTAGGGTATGCCGGGGAGATTTAGTTTTTCCGCAGCAAAAGCAACTGAGGAAGAAAAATCAGTGCCCGCCGTCATAATACCGGCAAGCCCCTCATCTTCGGATTTTAGTCTTTTTGCAAGCTCAAGGATACGCTTTTTGTCTTTCAGATCTATACATTCAAATATATCGGCAAGGTCTTTGCCCGGGGCTTCGGGATTGCCGTCTAAAACAATGCTGGTAAAGCCCGTGGTTTTTGCTATTTTGATTGCCGGTATCTGCATAATGCCGGCTCCAAGAATCATAATGCGTTTTTTCATCGGTCTTGTATCTCCCTACCCCATATCCTCCAAAAAAGGGCAACAGGTTTTGGGTATGGGCTTTTGTCTTATGTGTGCTAGACCCTACTGTACCCAAGACCCAAAAGAAGAGTCAGGGGGAAAGGGAGGGGTTTCTTATCGGAACGAAACCCTGCACCCTCTACCCCGAACCCTATTTAGCGGTGATTAATCGGCCTCAACATCTTCTACCGGCACAAAAGCGTCTGCCTGAGGATCAAAAACAGTATCGTGTTCCTCAGCGGCTTCAAGTTTGCGCCGTTCAAGAATCTCTTTCATCTGAAGGTCAAGATCTTCGCTGCCTTCAAAAAGTTTTACATTCTGATAGCGCTTCATGCCGGTTCCCGCCGGAATCGGGTGTCCGATAATGATGTTCTCTTTTAAGCCGACAAGATTATCCGTGGATCCGGCGATAGCCGCATTGGTAAGTACTCGTGTTGTTTCCTGAAAAGATGCCGCCGAGAGGAAGCTGTCGATGTTAAGGCTTGCCTTTGTGATACCTTGAAACACCGGACGCCCAACCGCCGGATGTCCGCCTTCAGAAGCCACCCGCTCGTTTTCCCCGTGAAACTTGTATTTGTCAACAAGCTGACCAAAGATAAAACGCGTGTCTCCGACTGCGGCGATCTCAACTTTACGCATCATCTGCCTGACAATCACGCCGATATGTTTGTCGTTGATATTGACGCCCTGCAAACGGTAGACTTTTTGAATTTCGTCCATAAGGTAGCGTTGGAGCGTACTTTCACCCAAAATATGGAGTATGTCGTGGGGACTTGCCGCGCCTTCACAAAGGTATTCGCCTGCGTCAACAGTGTCTCCGTCACGGACAAGGATACGCCTGTTTACCGGAATAAGGTGCTCAAACTCTTCGTTCCGGTCATCCTGGATGATAACTTTTCGTTTACCTTTGCTGATGCCTTTAAACGACACTTTGCCGGAAATCTTTGCCAAAACCGCAGGGTTTTTCGGCTTGCGCGCCTCAAAAAGTTCGCTGACGCGGGGCAGACCGGAGGTAATATCCAGCGCTTTTGCCGATTCTTTTAAGGTTTTCGCAAGCGATCTTCCCGCGGTGATCTTTTCATCCTCGTCAACAAGGATATAGGCGCCGGAAGGCAGAGGATAGGAAACAAGTTCGTTTCCTGCCTCATCACTGATAATAATACGGGGCTGTTTGCTTTCAAGCTGAAATTCGGTAATCCGCTTTTCAACATTGCCCGTATCCTCATCAATTTCTTCTTTGAGGGTAGAGCCTTCGATAATATCCTCAAAACGGACGATACCGGAGGCTTCCGCGATAATCGGGTCGCTGAACGGGTCAAAGGTGGCAATGGTTTTATCCGCAGGTACTACATCGCCTTGTTTTACCATAAACTCCGAACCGTTGCGGATTTCAATTTTCTGATCCTGCCCGATAAGGTACAGGGTATCATTTTTTACCATAGCAAAGGCGTTTTCATTGGCAAGCGTTTCTTTTGTCCCGTGTTTGATCACAGGCGTACCTTTTACCACACGCTTTCCTTCTTCAACAAGAAGCTCGTCACCTTTTACAATCGGGTATTCTTTCATTATTTTGTTGACGACAGCCTGACCTTTGCGGGTAAAGAGCCGGTGCCCGTTTGCAATTTCAACATGGGCACCGCTTATATCTCTTATATAGACAGGATATTTAAGCGATGTTCGGTTTTCTTCACTGATTTTTGTTGCCGCGCCTCCGATATGGAAGGTACGCATGGTAAGCTGAGTTCCCGGCTGTCCGATGGACTGCGCCGCGATAGTGCCGACCGCTTCTCCGATATCAACACTGCGGTTTGTCGCGAGATTGCGTCCGTAACAGCGCTTACACACGCCGAGCTTTGCTTCACAGGTAAGAACCGTGCGTATCGTCACGGCTTCAATGCCTGCCGTTTCAATGTCTTTGGCGATTTGTTCGGTGATTTCTTCGTTTATGTCGATGATAAGCTCACCGGTAATCGGGTGCTTAACCTGCTGCTGCGTATAACGCCCGACAATGCGCTCCCAGAGCGGCTCTGTTATCTCTTCGCCGTCTTTAATGGCCGAGTAGCTGATGCCGTTGATGGTGCCGCAATCCTCTTCGTTTACGACCATGTCCTGTGCGATATCAACAAGACGGCGGGTTAGATAGCCTGCTTCTGCGGTTTTAAGCGCCGTATCGGCAAGACCTTTGCGCGCGCCGTTTGTCGAGATGAAGAATTCGATAACGGAGAGTCCTTCTTTAAAGTTTGATCGGATGGGAAGCTCTATAATATCACCCGAGGGCCGCGCCATAAGGCCGCGCATACCGGCAAGCTGGCGTATCTGATTCTTGGAACCACGGGCGCCTGAGTTTGCCATCATATAAATAGAGTTAAAGCCATCGTTTTCTGCTTCAAGGGTCTTCATCATAATATTCGTGAGATCTTCGTTTGTTTTATTCCAAACGTCAACAACACGGTCGTACCTCTCCTGAGCGGTGATATGGCCCTGCCGCCACTGCTTTTCGATTGAGTCGACTTCTTTGTTCGCCTTGTCAATCATTTCGCCTTTTTCTTTTGGTACAACAATGTCATCCACGCCGATAGTCGCGCCGAAAAGGGTTGCGTATTTGTATCCGGTAGCTTTAATTGCGTCAAGCATATTGACCGTTGTCCAGGAGCCTTTTTCCGAGAACACATACTCTATGAGCGCGCGGATTTCTTTGTCTTTAAGTTCATAATTGATGAAAGGAATGTCTTCGGGAAGCTGCTCGTTAAAAACAAGCCTGCCCGCTGTGGTTTCAATATAGCCTTCTTTATCCGCCTTAACCTGATGACCAAGCTTGTCCCAGATGAGCTTTTTATTTGGTTTCGCGCGGATAAGCGCCTCCCAGTGAAGGAGCTGTGAGCGGTCGGCTTTCCGTGATTCCACCGCGATAAGAATTTCGTCCATACTGCTGTATTTGGGCAAGCGGCCTTCCGGCGCGTCTTGATAGGGGCGGGGGGCGTTTGGTTTTATGCGGGTTAAAAAGTTTATGCCCAAAACCATGT
>JAITXS010000062.1 GCA_031284645.1 Spirochaetaceae bacterium
GCTGGATGTATATGGATGATACGAAGAGTAGCAAAGTTGATACTTCAATAAATAATCGACTCCTTGAAATTCGTAAGGCAAAAGGGCTTACCCAGGAAGAATTTGCGGATAGGATTAAGATAAGCCGATCCATGATTAGTTCCATTGAGGAAGGACGACGGGAGGTAAAAGAACGCATTATTTCTTTGACCAGTTTTGTTTTTGGAGCCAATGAGCACTGGATTAAAACCGGCATGGGAACTATGTTCGACACTCCAAAAAATAAGCGGCTGGAACAGATCATTTACCATTTTAATAATTTAGACGAAAACTCCCAGGATTTTGTTTTACAGCACCTGGATATGCTTATTGAATACCGGGAAAAAGTGAATATACGGTAATGCGTTTTGTCGTACCAATCCACCAAATATAAATCTTTAATCTTTAAAACCACGCAATGGTATTTTGAGAACTTGTAACAAATTTAGTGTGAATGTCTATACGACTAACAAGGCGAACATGGCGTTTTCAAAAGAAATCCACGAGGCAGCGGTGAAATTAATTTTTATGGGCTTGAAAAACATTTCCAGAAAATGGACAATGCCAATACGAGATTGGGGATTGCCCTCAATCAATTCGCTATCATTTACGGGGAATAAAGAGTCTCCTTATGATTAACCGTTTACACTAAAAAAATTACAAGTTCGTTTAGAGAGCAAAGCGATCGCGTCCGGCTTCTTTTGCCCGGTAGAGAGCCTCATCAGCTTTGTTGAATAATTCCTGGTATTTCTGCCCATCTTGCGGAGAAAAAGATATCCCGATACTGGCGGTAATACCATGCGCGCCTCCCGGAGGAATAATCTTCAGCCATTCATCGCGGATTCTCCGCGCTTTTTCTTGTGCCATGGCAACAGAACCGATACTTTTACAAAAAACAGCAAATTCATCACCCCCCAAACGGCCGACAACATCAGCCTCGCGCATCGTCTTCCTCAGTGCCTTTGCACATTCCGACAAAACCGTGTCCCCTGCGGCGTGGCCGTAATTATCATTAACCGCTTTAAAAAAATCCACATCGATCATCATAAAGGCATTTATCTCATCTTTTTCCTGGCGAAGATTCAGGATGGCGCTTACCCGCTGCTCAAAAGCGCCTCTGTTACTAAGCGAGGTCAGCACATCCGTTTCTGATTTGACCGTAGCAAGATTTAAGTTGGTAAGATGCTCTTTGATTTTCCGTACCATGGATTTCAGGGCTTCGGCAAGGCTTTGCATTTCGTCCCCGGTATTGATTTCCATGGATAAAATGTCAGATTCACCGATTGATTCTCCGCCTTTTAAACCGTTGACAAGGAAGCTGTCCGCCGCTTTTGCCATAATATTCAGCGGACGGATGATGGCTCTCTGGATAATATAGAGATAAATTACAGCAAAAACCGCAGTTAATATAAGTATGACAAGCGCAAGCTGCCAGACATAAGCCGTGCGTTCAGCTATTACCTGATTCACATCAAAATCAATTCCCACATACCCTTTACAGATTCCGTCGCTGCCATAGAGCGGTTCGTTTACGGTTATAGTCCAGCCGTATTGGGTAATGCCCATAATGGTGTCAATTGTACCGCCGTTCCGCAGCTGTTTTTCTGTAGCTTCAGGGTAAAGACGCTCAAGTTTGTCCGTATCCGGATCGGTATAAAAAAAGGGATCAAAATCCCCCAATTCAGCCGCCATGTCAGAAGTATCGGTATCGTATATGTAATGGATCCCCTCATCCGCCATGGTAAACACGTACAAGGTCTTAGCCTCGCATTCATCCCGTGCCTTCCTGAGCAGCCCCATGGTCTTTTCGTACTCTTCATCCACA
Source organism: Spirochaetaceae bacterium (assembly GCA_031284645.1). GTDB lineage: Bacteria > Spirochaetota > Spirochaetia > Treponematales > Breznakiellaceae > JAITXS01. The sequence continues at coordinate 1,844 of JAITXS010000062.1, forward strand.
GTAAGCGTTTCGAGGTAGGTACCCAAAGAATCGGCATCTATGGTCAGCGCCACGATACCTGCGGTAGTTTCCCCTATTCTTGTATAGTAATCATCTGTTAAGTCTTTGAATCTGATATACCCGATGATCATCATAACGCCGCTTAGCACCACGATCATAAAAATGATCAATGCTGTCAGCCGTCTGCCCACCGAGCGCTTGTTCTTTCCTATCCGTTTCTTCATGTTAACACCTTGTATATACTGAAAATAATTTTATACCTTTTTATTGTTTTTATCAATAGATGCTGTTTCAATGTGTCGATTGGTTTATGGCACCTTCTATTCGCTTAGTTATCTCGTCTTTTACATTCTCCGTCATCCGCCGGTTAAAACTCAGCCGCTGTATCAAATGAGGATGGCCAAGTAAGCCAAACAGATTATCTTTGAAAATATTGACAATCAAAGTATCGAAAAAAAACCCATACAGCAATGGGGAAATATCGCCACATATAAGTGCAAATCATCCAAAACTATTTTTGAACGTGGTAAAAAGATAGAAAAATTTAAAAATCCGTCCAAAAGATGCATTGCATATCTCTTGCGCTATAGAAAGCCAATGTGATTATTTTATAACATGCGATAATGGTCTGCCAAACAAAAAAACAGATGAAATTAAAACAATCAATCCTGTTGATTTTGTGAGGAAACCGGATGTGAAAGATGGTAATTGAAGCAGTATTAAGAACGGAAGCAATAGATTTACTCGTAAAAATATTTTGAGTTCTTGATGATGAACGTTTTATTACGAACATAAAAAATAACAATTTCGATTATACAGAATGGCACAAAAATTTATGGAAAAATAAAACCATAGATGAAATACATGAATTAACAACGAAATTTGAAAAAATAAAAACGACACTCTATGAGTGTCCATACTTTACCTGACAGTTCTTGCACACGCTTCGCACCCTTTAGCCGCCTGGGAGTTTCGTCCCACCGGATCACTTCGGTTCAACACCGCACTCCACTCAAAATTTCCATGGCGCAAACCTGCCGCACGATTTTCTGATTCGCGCGATAAGAACCATCGTATACAGCGGAACAAGACGCGAAAAACGGTTGCAATTTCTTAAACAAGTCTTTACATATATGGAACAATGGTGTTTACTATAATATATACAATCTGGACGGAGGAAATATGAACAGAAAATCTGTATATATCATTGTTGCTTTATCAGTTGGAATAAGCGCACTCCTTTTCGCGCAAACAATTGCACCTGTAACAATATCCGGAATAAAGGTTCTTAAGCGCTCAAAACAAATCACTGAAAGCTCAAATGTTACAATGACAGATTTTAGAAGTCCGCTCAAATTGACAGTCGGAGACATCAAAAGCGGTCTGTTACATATTACGTTACCCGTGTCAGGCTTGGAGAAATTTTATGACACAAGAGAGCATGTAACATCAAGTAGCGGGCTGCATTTTGCATGGATAGAATTTACAACTGACAAAAGTGACTATCTAAGTCTGGTCAATACTGATACCGGTGATATAGTGCGTTTTATATACGCAACTAAAGCGGGAAATATTAACGTTAAATATCTTGGAAAATTGCAGTTAAAAAAAGGATGGAATTTTTGCAGTTTTAAAACAGGGACAGGTGATACACTCGAAAATTATTACCGAAAAGGTTACATTTGGACCTTTGACATGATTCAATGATATTATAAAACACAGAAAATATACAGTAACCCCGCTTCGCATAACAGGTCGCTTCGCGCCTTTGCCTTTAGCCCCGCGGAGTTTCGCTCGCCCGGGTCATTCCGTTGCGATTCATCCTACGCTCCCACTCCACCTGAATTTTTACACGTCTTAAAATGCAGCGATTTCTTTATTCGGCTTGCAAAAAATTCGCTGCCAGCCGGATCGACGCACGAAAATGCGCGCAAATTTCCGGACAGCAATAATGTTACGGTAATAATCCGGGTTTGCTCACAGATTTTTCCGGTCAATGCGTTTCCGCAAGCGACTCTGCTATGCTGAACGCACGGTCGCCAATTTTTTCAATATTCCGCACAAGGTCGATATACAGCAATTCAGATTTAACATCTGCGCCGCGTTCAATGCGCTTGCGGGCGGTTTTTTTAAGCTTCTTTCTGACCAAATCAATTTCCGTTTCAAAGGCATCTGCCTGCACAAGCTGTTCGGGTGTAAGCTGTCCGTTGATGTTTGTGCCGACAAAATCGAGGGATTTCTGAACCAATTGCGCATAAGGAATGAGACGCTCCGTGTCATCCTGAGCAAACCGCATCTGTTTTTCCTTACTGCGGTGAAGGAGCAGCGCCGCATTGAAACAGTCGTCAGCCATATTCTCAAGATCGCCTACAATACTGAGTTTAATCGAAATATTTGTTTGAAAGTCCCTGTTCATCGGAAATTCCAGACAGCGCACCAGATACCGGGAAATATCTTCGTGCATTCTGTCGGCGTAGTTTTCCTTTTGCGTAAAAAAATCAACAAAACCGTCATCGATGATACGGCTATCCTGCAATGCCTCGCGCAGCCGCATAAACATCTGTAATGCCAAAGCTATCATGTCGGCTATTTCTTTTTCCGCATGAATTATGTATGATTCGGCGTTCCAGCGCAATCCGGGTTCAACAAATTCGAACGAGTATTCCTGCTGAATTTCCGACGCTTTCTGCGGAATAAGTTTTTCCGTAAGCCGTGCAATGTGCCGCGTAAAAGGCAAAAAAATCAGCGTGCAGCATACGTTAAAAACTGTATGCAGCATGGCAATATGAACTGTGATCGAAGATTCAACCGGTCCGGGTACAAGAAAATCCACAAAAGCCAGCAGGGGATGAAAGAAGCACATCGCCAAAACAGTGCCCGAAATGTTAAAAAGCACATGAACCAGTGCTGCCCGCCGGGCATTTACCTTTGTGCCAATGGATACAATAACGGCATCTATCGTTGTCCCTATGTTGCTGCCCAAAACCAGAGCTGCGGCGAATTCCCACGGAAGCAGACCTTTACCGCTCAGCGTAAGAATAATAGCTGTGGCAGCACTTGACGAGTGAATAATAAGCGTGATTACAAGACCTGCGCCGACACCGATAAGACGGCTTACGAACCCCAAATTTGTGACCGATGTCAAAAATGCAACATTGTCCGCAGTCGGATGAGGAATG
>JAITXS010000006.1 GCA_031284645.1 Spirochaetaceae bacterium
TTTTACGGTAATTCAAAATATTATGCTGCTTTTTTTATTGGTGTTGGCTGTTTCGTTTACACTTAGCAGCACATATAATCCTTTTATTTATTTTAACTTTTAAATTAACTGTGATAAAAAAAATTATAACCGGTGTTTTTTTATGCGCCTTTCTTCTTGCATTAGTCCTGCCCATGTTTTTTATTAACACGCAGGCAAACAAAATATCTGCAACAGAAAACCGCAGACTTTCGAATTTTCCGCTTGTCTTTGACGAGAGTGGGAAATTAAATCATGGTTTGCGCTTGTCATTTATATCATGGCTTAACGATAATATCGGATTCCGCTCTGAATTTGTAAAAATCTATGCAACAATAAAATTCAAATTTTTTAGAATATCGCCAAGCCCTCTTATTCATATCGGAAAAGACGGATGGTATTATTACACGGGCGATCAAAACATTGAGATCGCGCGGGGAACTTATTATTTACCGGATGAAATGCTTGAAACCATAGCTTACAAACAAAAACTCGTCAATCAATATTATACAAATAAAAACATTGATTACTTTTTAATAACACTTCCGAGTAAGAGCAGCATATATCCTGAATATGTGCAGGAAAGTTATCACATAAGAGAAACACCGGTGGATATTGTGGAGCACTATTTAAAAAATGAAAATAATTTTCATGTTATAAATCCTAAAAAATATCAGTTTTCGCATAAGGATAAAGGAAAATTATTTTTAAAACAGGATTTTCATTGGACAAGCCTTGGTTCATATTATGCTTACGCTTACATAATTGAAACACTTTCTGCGGCAGGTGCAATTCCGAAAAACACAACACCTGTAGAAATTGTAATCGCAGAACGAAATTACGGTACAGGAGAAGTTGCCGCTTATTTAGGTTGTACAGGTTTACTTTCCGATGAAACAGCACCGGATGTTCAATGGGATAAACACGGCATTATACTTGATTCAGGAGAGTATTTTGATAAGATAATGGATATATGCAATCGTGACGGCAGGTTTCATTATCCGTGTATACTGGAAAATCCAAATGCAGAAAATGGTACCTTGCTGATATACGGGGACTCGCAATTTATGCCGGGAAGAAATATTCCGCAGTATTTTGCCGAACACTTTAAAACTGTTGTCTATGCCGGTATTGATCCGCATATCAATCAGGAATTAGAAGATTTTGTTAAGCCGGATATTGTTCTCTACGAAACCGTTGAGCGCTATATCAATTACAGATTGCCGTATTTTGAGATACCCTGATATTGTTACCCTTAAAGCCCACCCGGGGTTTAGCTAATTAAAGCCCGCAACAGATCAACCACAATCCCCGGAGTTCAAAAAATTATTTCCCCCGGGAAAGTTGTATGAATTTTTCCAATTGGGTTTTTGCCTTACCTGAATCAATCGTTTCTTCGGCGATTTTAATAGCCTCGTGCAGTGAAAGATGCGGGCGGGCAATGTAAATCGCTGCGGCGGAGTTAAGAACAACCGCATCACGCTTCGGGCCTTTCTGCCCGTCAAGAATCATTCTGGTGATTTCTGCGTTTTCAGCGGGAGTGCCCCCGACAAGCTCATTTTTATTACAGCGTTTAAAACCAAATTCCTCCGGCTCAATCGTGTAGAATTTAAAAGAAGACCGGCGCAGTTCGCAGATAGTCGTCGGCGCACTCATTGATATCTCATCAAGACCATCGTGTCCAAAAACAACAAGACCATCCTTTACACCCAAATTTGCCATGACCTTTGCCATTGGTTCAACTAAGGCTTCTTCATAAACGCCCAGAAGCTGCATATTCGCGCCGGCAGGATTAGCAAGCGGGCCTAGAATATTAAAAATCGTCCTGATACCAAGTTCCTTCCGAACCGGCGCAACATATTTCATGGAGATATGATAGTTTTGTGCAAAAAGAAAACACAAGCCTATTTCTCTTAAAATTTTCAAACTCAGGTCCGGCGAAATCGTAATATCTACACCAAGCGCCTCAAATACATCAGCCGCACCGGACTTGCTCGATGCTGCACGATTCCCGTGTTTTGCCACAGGAATACCCGCCGCTGAAATAATCAGTGCCGATGTTGACGAAATATTAAACGAATTCGAACGGTCGCCGCCGGTACCAACAATCTCAAGCACATCCATGTCGTGCAATATGCGGATACAGTGTTTCCGCATACCCGCCGCCGCCGCCGTTATCTCCTCAATCGTTTCGCCTTTTACCGCCATAGCGGTAAGGAATGCAGCCATCTGAATATCCGAGGCCGCCCCTATCATAATTTCATCCATGACCTCTTCTACAATTTCATAGCTAAGGTTCTCTCGTTTTGCCGCTTTAATAATCGCTTCTTTAATCATAAATTTTTCCTTAAATATCGGGAATTTCCAACTATGAGGAGGAGGGGGACTCTCCTCCCTGCCTCCATCCTGCTTCATGGTATTCCGGCCCCTCTGCGGGAGTGGGGGAGTGCCCCTTCCCTATATAAAAAAATCCCGTATTGAGATCAGGGATTCTCTGATTCGCCTTTCTTTGGTGATTTTGTCAAAAGCGGTGCAAAATGTTTTTCAGGATTTATCCTTTTAAAAAAGAAATTCACCGCTAAACGATAAATAAAAAATGCCAACCCTATTGACAGTACAAATATAACAATCAGGAAGGCTGTTGTAAAACCGGCAAACCCGCCGTCAGAAAGCAAATACGGCGAAATCACAAATAAATAAAGCGCCATAAGTGCGATAAAAACGATAAAAAAAACAATAATATTAAAAACAGTGGCAAGAAGTATAAAAACAATGGTATTTCTTTTTTTATCCATACAATTCCTCGATAAAGCGGGATCTGTTTTAAGTTCCCGGGCTTACAAGCGCAGACACTTGCTAAAAAGAAGCCGTCGTTCTTAAAAGCCCCTAAGATGCGGAGACTGCCGTAATATAATCCTCAAGAATTTTCAGGCTGTCATTTTTTTCAATAGCTACTATAGCCTTTTCCCGTTCAAAACTTTCCGCGGAATCAGAAGCATGTGCGGCATTCACCATCACATTACTGCCGAACTCCCGCCGGATTGTGCCTCCCGGCGCTTTCGCGGGATCCGTTGGTCCAAGTATATTGCGTATTTTTTGTACGGCGTTTTCTCCCTCGTAGACTACGATCATACATTTTACCGGTCTGTTTTCTGTTATATCCGGCCTCTGTCCGGACATAAACTCAACGATTTGATAGAACTGATCTTTCGCGTAATACACACCAAAACTATCCGCCAAGGCTTGCCCGACATAGTCAGGCAGCTTAATCTGAAACTCTTTTTCAAGACATTCACGGGCTTTCTTCCCAAAAACCGGCGAGAGCTTATCCTTCAAAACCGCTTCCACCGGCCCGTAGAATTCCAGAGCCTGCTCAAGGGTAAAGGACATGATCTTGATTCCGATAATTCTAAGCCCCGTTTGCGAGAACATATCAAGAATTTCACCCGGACGCGCCGAGGCAAATCTCCAGTTTTCAGGCTTAATGATGATAAGTGTACGTTCCGGTTTTGTGCCGTCCGGATAGCGGGATTCAAT
>JAITXS010000163.1 GCA_031284645.1 Spirochaetaceae bacterium
GACTCAAAATCATCCACACCACTGAGCCGATAGGCGTCAATATGATAAAGAGGAAAACAGGCATCTCTCCTGTGTGCTTCATATTCATTGATTATCGTGTAGCTTGGGCTTTTTACCGGATCCTCTATGCCGAAAGCACGGACAACACCCCTGATAAATACCGTTTTTCCGGCGCCAAGCGGAGCGTTTAACGCGACAACATCACCTTGTTGTAAGCTTTCCCCTAGAACAGCACCTAAAGCTTCTGTTTCTTCGGGGGAAAGGCTTATAAAGATTTTTTGTTCAGAGAGGGAGTTTTCCTTCTTCGTCGAGTCTTCCAATTTTTGCTTTTAATTCCCTGATAAGCGGTATAAGCGGATAGTCAATTTTATCCGATATCGTAACCGACAATTCTTTTGTTCCCCACGGAGATGTCTCAATTGTCCAATTAATACAGAGTTTCTGTTCTTTTCCGGCGACTTCAATAGCCGCAATTCCGGAATAAACTCGGCGATAATAGATCGGAACATCTTTACGCTCAATATTTTTTATATCTGTTACCGTCATTTGAGTTAATAAACCTATAATAATACCTATAAGATCGGCATTTTTTTCAATAGCTTAACCAATTTTCAATCACGCGGATACCCGCGCTTCCTGATTTTTCAGGATGAAACTGAAGTGCCGCAAGAGCACCCATTTCCAGACCTGAACAAAAGTTAAGATAATAGTCCGCGCTTGCCGTTTGGAATATCCTGTCTTTCGGCGCGGCATAATAAGAATGGATATAGTAAAAAAACATATCCTGCTCTAGTCCCCGAAAAAGGCGTGAGTCTTGGCGCGTCTGTGTTTTATTCCACCCTATATGGGGTACTTTCCGCCCGGGAAAACGCTTAACCGATCCGGAAATAACAGAAAGCCCTTTTATCGTTTTCCCATCGACAGGCGGTGCCTCCTCGGATGATTCAAACAGGAGCTGTAAACCGATGCAGATTCCGAGAAAGGGTTTATCGGCGGCAATCCACTCGCAGATAGCCTGTGCATAGCCTGTTTGAGTCAGCGACTCCATTGTACGGGCAAAATGCCCGTCCCCGGGAAAGATGATCCTTTCAAAACGAGCCTTCCGGCCTGAAGTACGAAGTTCCTCCGGACCACGAAGAAAACGCGGATTTTTGCCAAGCCGAAACAGAGCGTTCATCACGGAGCCCAAATTGCCCGCGCCATAATCAATAACACCTATCATATTTTCAGCAATGCTCCGGTAAGCGAAAAAGGTAACCGTATCGTGTGGTTATGGAATTAAGATGAAACAGAACGAGTAAAGATAATCTGTCAGCCGCACAACACAAGACGCCCACCTTAGGCAACACGATCTTTGTATACGGGAACATGAAAATTTTATTAATACGTAACACCCGACTTCCTTTTTTTTGTTCCGGTCTTAGCTTGTTATTCCAAGGAGTTTTACATACTCGTTAAGTGCCGGATCATCTGAATCACCGGAAAGCACCTTTTTTGTCAGTATCTTGCCAAGCTGCACGCCTTCTTGATCAAAGCTGTTCAAATTCCAGATAAACCCCTGAAACATAACCTTGTTTTCAAAATGAGCGAGCAGCGCACCGAGTGCTTTTGGCGTAAGAGATTCCCCGTAAATCAGACTTGAAGGACGGCCCCCGTCAAACTCTTTGTTTGCATGGGGGTCTTTTTTGCCCCGGACAAAAGCAATAATCTGCGCGGCAAGATTCGCTTTAAGCTTGGTCTGGCTATTCGAGCCATCCAGCTCAACATCATCTTCTTTTTGGCTTTCTTTAAAACCGATAAATTGAAGCGGCACAATATCTGTTCCCTGATGGAGCAACTGATAAAATGAATGCTGCCCGTTTGTCCCCGGCTCCCCAAAAATCACCGACCCGGTATGGTAATCAACTTTTTTTCCTGCACGATTTACATGTTTACCGTTTGATTCCATATCAAGCTGTTGAAGATGAGCGGGGAAGCGCAAGAGGGCTTGACTGTACGGAAGGATGGCCGTTACCGGGTACTGCAAAAAGTTGCGCTCCCACACGCCAAGCAATGCGTCAAGAAGCGCCGCGTTATTTTGGATGTTCGGCTCAAAGGCTGCTTTGTCCGCTTCGTGCGCACCTTCAAGCAATTCTTTAAAGACATCGCCTCCAAAGGCCAGGGAAAGGATAACTCCGCCTACTGCCGAGGTCGACGAATAACGCCCGCCGATATAATCATCTATATAAAACGAATCAAGATAATCAGGATTATGCGCCAGGGGGCTTGTTTCACTGGTAACAGCCACTATATGTTTTTCCGGCTTAAGTCCTGCTTTGGTAAGTTTATTCCGTACAAAAATTTCATTTGCCAGAGTCTCTTGCGTTGTGCCGCTTTTCGACACCAGAACAAACAAGCTTTCCTCAAGATTTACTGAAGAAGTCACCGCCGAAGCATCATCGGGATCAACATTTGATATGAATTTCGCGGCTAATTTCTGCCTGTTCTTTTTTTGCGCCCAGTTTTCAAGCGCGACATACAGAGCCCGGGGCCCTAAATCCGAGCCACCTATGCCGATTTGAATCGCTGTGGTAAATTTTTTACCCGTTGTTCCGGCGATAAGTCCGCTATGAACATCGTCTGCGAATTTTGAAAAACGAGACAACTCCTGTGCGTAGAAATCCCCTAAATTTTTCCCTTTTTCGACAACGCTCCCACCAAGTTGACCGCGCGTAAGATGATGTAATACCTTACGCTTTTCGCCGGTATTCATCACATCGCCTTCGACCAGGGCCTTATATTTTTCGATAAGTTCCTGCTCTTCGGCAAGCTCCTTTAAAACTGCTACAATGGCATTATCCGCTTTTTTTGCCGCCCAGTTGTAGTTAAGCCCGCCGCCAAGCGCTGTTGTGCATCCGCGTACCCGGACAACGTCAAGCGCCTCAGTTAAACTGAATTTCTCGTATTGCTTTGCCAGCTTTTTCAATTTTTTGAAACTTTTTGTTTTATCAAAATTAGTGAATTTCATATTTCCTCCGTGCGCTTGAAGATATGATAGCGCTGTGTTCAAAAAAATGCAAGGTACGATTCAGGATAAATTTCTTTGACAGCGGTAAAATACCCGACGGGACGCCAGAAGGAGCCCTTTTAAAGTTATAGCAGCGTCAAATTGATACACTTAATTGACATAAAGTTACAGCCAGTGTCAAAATAACACGTTTTTTTATAAAATCAAAATATTTTTATTACCCCCCGTATTTATCTTGCCCGGAAAATATACGGCAAACTCGTTGTAATACAATAAATTATATTATATCTCAATGAATAACGACAGGGCACCGCCATCTTGGCATGAAATTTGCTGTATAATTAATTGTCCAAATACTAAGTGAGCAGCGGGAAAAAAAGGACTGTAGCGTCAGACTTATCCGGCTTCAAATCAATTTTTAAAAATTCATATTTTAAAGATCATATAAGTTCATGTGTTTGTCGTGAACGAGGAGAAAATTATTATGAAACAATCAAACAAACAAGGAAAAATACGGGAAAAGGAATTGGGAAAGCATGCCGGCGATAGCGGTGAGGATGTTCTTTCAATTTATATCAACGAAATTCGTAAAATCCCGCTTTTAACACGGGAAGAGGAAGAGAAATACGCACAGCTTGCCGCAGCCGGAGATAAAAAAGCCTTTGATACATTGGTCAAATCGAATCTTCGTTTTGTTATTAATATTGCGAAACGCTACAAGGGGAACGGGCTGCCCTTGCCGGATCTTATCAGTGAAGGGAATATTGGCCTGATGAGCGCTGTTGAGCGCTATGATGTGAGCAGGGGGTATCACTTTATTTCCTATGCCGTGTGGTGGATCAGACAGGCTATTTTAAAGGCTATTTGTGAAAAATCCAGAATGATACGTTTTCCGATGAACCGCGCCGGGGAGCTTGTCAAAATTAAGCGCGCGAGAAAGGAAATTCAGGATTCTTTATCCCGTGAAAATGAGATAAAAGAAGTGGCTCTGATGCTTGATATGGACGAAACCCTTGTTTCAGACCTTATCAATATGAGCCGAGAGATGATTTCCCTTGACACGCCGGTTTTCAGGGGTAGTGACTCCTCTGTTTTAGGGGAGACAATTGAGGATGATTTGTTCCCAACGCCTTATGATTTTGCAGAGCAAAAGGCCATGCGGGCGGATATTGAGTCGGCGTTGAGCTCCCTGGATAAAAGAGATGCTGCGGTGATTCGCTGTAGATACGGTTTGGAAACCGGTTCCAAGATGCTTTTGCGGGAGATCGGCGACCGCTTGCATTTGCAGAAAGAAAGAATTCGGCAAATCGAAAAGAAAGCGTTACAAAGCCTTCAAGATACGGAACACAGGCGTGTATTGCAAAGTTATGTTGCCTAGCCGTCCTGAATACCGTTGCTGAACGTCCGCAACACGACAGGTGTACGGGCCGCATTCTTTCCGGAGATAGGGTATTGGAATTATCAGAAATTCACCCTCCTGCCCCGAAGCAGGGGAAAAGGAGTGCTGGGTACGGTACAGGATTTCTGGTAAAACCAAGACCCCATACCCTTCAAGCCGCATTGCTGAAAGTCCGCAATACGGCGACACTCCGCCAAGGCCCACCGTTTCCCGGACACGCCGCAACGATCATGGTCAATGTCAAAAATACTTTTAACGGTTCAATTCCGGCGTTTTCAACTCAATTTGATGAATCAGTTTCCTGCTTTCTTTACCGGCAAAAACAGTGCGGGAATGATGGCAAATACCGTAAAACAAATTGACCATATAAATGAGATATTATAAGCCCTCGCCGCATCTGCCTGCGAATTACCAAATAAAAGATAATGTTGAAACACAATGGCAAGGATAGCCGTTCCGAATGCGCCGCCTATTTGCTGCAATATGCGCTGAGTTATAGTGCCGTAAGAAATTTGCTCATCTTTTAATCCTTCATAAATTGATGCCGTAATTGGTACAAACACTCCACCAAGACCGGCGCCGCGTATCAGCAAAGAAATAAAAGGCACAATTATATTCGTTTGAGAATTTATAAACATAAAAGGAATAGTGCCTATAACAACAATCACAAGGCCAACAAGCACCACGAACCGTGCTCCGATGCGGTCGGTAAGCTTTCCGGCAGAACCTCTTGTTATTAACATCCCCAGCCCCTGCGGGGCAAGCATTAAACCGGCGATGAGCGCCGATTCGCCGCGCACCTGCTGAAAAAATAAGGGCAAAATAAACATGGTTCCTGTTGAAATAATGCCGGAAATAATAATCAGCAGCGATGAAGAAGAAAAACCGGGCAGCTTAAAAAGGCGCACATCAATAACAGGCTCACTTTTTGTTTGAAGCGAATGTATAATAAAAGCAATTAAAAAGAGCAGTCCCAACACAAAGGGAATGACGGCGCTCATGCTTTCTAATGTGCCGGACGAAAGTATCAATGAGCGCGCATTTGAAATGCCAAGAATAAACGTTATAAAAATACCTGATAACAATAAGGTGCCGATGCTGTCCAGAGATTGTTTTTTATTGATGGGTTCAGCCTTTGGCAATTTATGCGCCAGCAACAGCGCTATAAAGCAAATAGGAATGTTCACATAAAATATCCAACGCCACGGAAGATTGCTGACAATGAGTCCGCCCAAAGACGGCCCCAAAATCGGAATAATTAATGCGGGAATGCCGACAATTGCCATTAAACTGCCGATTTTTGTCCCGCCTGAATAGTGAATAAGCGCTGTTTGCAAGGTCGGCAGTATTATCCCTGCGCCTATCCCCTGTATAATTCTAAAAACGATAAGGCTTTGGATATTCCACGATAACGAAGACAATACGGAACCGATACAAAATATAAAAAGGGACGCTATATGCACTCTTTTTACACTAAACCGGTTATCCATCCAGCCGGCAAAGGGTGCCGCAATGCCCATAGCTAGAATATAAGCCGTTGTAATCCACTGAATTGCATCAATAGAAGTATTTAATTCTTTCGCGATAGTGTTTATCGCCACATTAACAACTGTTGAATCCATTACCGGAGCAAAGATTCCCACAATCATAATAAAAGCAATTCTGAGCAATTCAGGA
>JAITXS010000026.1 GCA_031284645.1 Spirochaetaceae bacterium
AAGTTCTTATTATATAAGAACTTAGCCTCATTTTCTTTACCTGAAAATTTAATTCGGGCAACCCGGATTTGAACCGGGGACCCCAAGTCCCCCAGACTTGTACGCTAAACCAGCTGCGCCATTGCCCGTGAGTGTAAGCTAGCATGAATTTACCGGCTTAGTCAATAGCCGCATGGAGGATCATATATTTTCCGGGAATTCAAGCTGTCAGCAAGGTTATGGACGACCTAAATGAAGCACTGAGTCCTCTTGTTTCAGGATATGTTTTTTGCTATAATAAATCTGTTTTAAAATTGGAATTTCTTTTAGAACAAGACCGTTTTTTTGCCGTATGGCTTAAAAAAACTTTCGATCACAAGCTTAAGGACAAAGTTATGAAAAAAAAGATAGTGCTTGCCTATTCAGGCGGACTCGACACCTCGGTTATTATCCCCTGGCTTCGGGAAAATTATGAATGTGAAGTGTTGGCGCTCTGTGTTGATGTTGGTCAGGAGGCGGACTGGGAAAGCATCAAGCAGCGCGCATTGGATATGGGGGCGGCAAAGTGTGAGCTCGCCGATGTTCGGGAAGAGTATGTTCGTGATTTTATTTTTCCTGCGCTCAAAGCTCAGGCAGTGTATGAAGATAAATATCTTTTAGGTACGGCAACGGCACGCCCACTCATCGCAAAGACCCTTGTTGAATACGCGAGGAAAGAAGGCGCACGGGCTATCGCGCACGGAGCCACAGGCAAGGGGAATGACCAGATCCGTTTTGATTTGGGAATTGCGGCCTTTGCGCCGGATATAGAGATCATCGCGCCCTGGAGGACATGGGATATTAAGAGTCGGGAAGAAGAAATTGAATATCTTGAAAAGCGGGGCCTTCCTGTTCCGATGAAGAAAAACGATTCGTACAGCCGTGATGATAATCTTTGGCATATCTCGCATGAAGGGCTTGAGCTTGAAGACCCGCGTAATGAACCGCTCTACGACACGATGCTCAAGATAAGCGTTACACCGGAAGCAGCGCCGGACAAGCCTGAGTATCTTGATATAGAATTTCAAAAAGGAATTCCCGTTGCGGTAAACGGTAAAAAGATGGGGCCGCAAGAAATTATTACAAGCTTGAATAAAATCGGCGGAGCGCACGGTATCGGCATTGCCGACATTGTTGAAAACCGCGTTGTCGGTATGAAGAGCCGCGGTGTATACGAAACGCCGGGCGGCAGTATTCTCTATTACGCTCACGGAGAACTTGAACATGTCTGCCTTGACCGGCAAACCTATTCTTTTAAACAGATTATTCGGGAAAAGATGGCGGAGCTTATCTACGGCGGCTTGTGGTTTACCCCGCTGCGCGAAGCGCTCTCAGCTTTTGTTGATGAAACCCAGAAACAGGTAACAGGAAATGTCCGCCTTAAACTCTACAAAGGCAGTATATATGCAGCCGGTGTTTCCTCTCCGTTTTCACTGTACAATGCGGAAATCGCGAGTTTTACGACAGGCGATCTCTACGATCACGCCGATGCGAAAGGCTTTATCCGGCTTTACGGACTGCCGGTACTCGTACGGGCATTAATGGAGCAGCAGAGCGGCTCGCCGCCAAGTCAAGAATGATCAAGCTCGACAGCGCCATAGAAAATGAATTAAAAAGCAGATGCTCATACGATCTTGGCTTGTCGCATAACGCGACAAAAAATATTGATGCCGTCCGTTTTCTGGAAGAAGAAGATGATATACGACCTCCCTTTTTTCATGATACCGACAGGATTATTCATTCAAAAGCATACGCCCGGTATATTGATAAAACACAAGTTTTTTATTTATTTGAAAACGATCATCTAACACATCGGGTATTGCATGTTCAGCTTGTGTCAAAAATAGCGCGGACATTAGGCAGGATACTCCATTACAACGAAGACTTAATAGAAGCCATAGCGTTGGGACACGATGTCGGACATACACCGTTCGGTCATATCGGTGAAAAATTAGTGTCGGATTTCTGCAAAAGAAATAATGCCGGTTGTTTTGCACATAGCGCACAAAGCTTCCGGCAGTTTCATAATATCGAAAAAAAATCACAGGGAATAAATCTTTGTGTTCAGGTATTAGACGGCATACTCTGCCATAACGGTGAAATCGTATGTCAAGAATATAAAAACAATAAAAAGAAAAGAAAAACAACGCTTCTTCAAGAATACAAGCAATGCCTTGAAAGCTGGGATGCGTCAACAAAACTTGTCCCGATGAGCATGGAAGGCTGTATTGTCAGAATTTCCGATATTATCGCTTATGTAGGCAGAGACATTGAGGATGCGATAACTGTTGATCTGATAAAGCGATACGACATACCAAAAGATATTACCGATGTACTGGGACATAACAACAGAGATATTATCAATTCGCTTATCATTGATATTATCAATCATAGTTTTGATAAAGATTCTCTTTCGTTTTCATTAGATGTTTATACGGCGCTTAAAAATCTCGTGCAATGGAACTATAAAAATATATACAACAATCCTTTAAAAACAACTCAAGACGGAAAAATAGAAATTATGTTTAACACTGTTTTGAATACATTACTTGAGGGTAAAGCACCTGATAAAATAAAACATTATTATGATGACTGGCTTAATAAAGAGCGGAGCGGAGAATATATAAGCGAAAACAAAGAGGCGCGTAAAGTTGCCGACTATGTTTCCGGCATGACCGATGATTTCCTCCTGTCAGTCTACAGTGATTTGGCAGTTCCAAAATCATTTGGGTTCAGCTTTACTGATAATTTTGCCGGCGGTAATAGAAATTAACGGACGGCAGCGTTTCTTAAATTAAAGATCACCGCGCATCCTTGACGATGTTTGGTTATCCGAAAGAAGTTTTATTATAATTTACTGAGGAGTTTAATTACGATGAAAAATGACGAATTTGAAAATATTGCTATTTTGATTGACGCTGAAAATATATCACATCAATATCTTAAAAAACTTTTTGAAATAGTCGCGGCATTTGGTCAAATATCCGTTAGACGTATATATGCGGACTGGACAGATAACAAAAGAAATCCGTGGAAACCATTAATACACGAGTTTGCATTAAATCCTATACAGCAGTTTTCAAACAAAGATTTCAACGGAAACAATGTAAAAAATGTCGGCGATTTTGCCTTGGTGATAGACGCAATGGATCTGTTACACGAAGGTATTTTTGATTGTTTTTGTATTGTTTCCAGTGATAGTGATTTTACAAAACTCGCGCAAAGAATACGTGAAAAAGGAAAGTTTGTCGTAGGACTGGGCGAAAAAAAAGCAGTGCGTTCATTTGTGAATTCTTGTAATATATTTAAATACCTGGATGATGATTCTGAAAAATCGAGAGACAAAACAAGCAAGCCAAAAACTGTTGTAGAAGAAAGTGAAACTACCCTTGATTCGCTTATGCAAAAAGCCGTTGAAAATCTGGCGGACACAGACGGCTGGGCAAAAATGAATAAAATAATTCCGTATTTAAAACAAATTAAACCGGATTTTACTTTAGAATCATATTCTACGGAGTATAAAAAGATTCGGAGATTAGCAGACTACTTTAAAAACAACAAAGACTACGAACTTGAAGATGAAAATACGATTGTAAGATATATTATTTCACTACCTCCGCATATTTAGCATAATTTCGGGGGAGGGGTTAGACTTAAACGCACGACTCGTGAATTTTTTGGTAAAAATGCTGTTTTTGTACGGAAGAGTTCTGCTTATTCCCCCAACAATTTTGATTGTTTGCTGCTTTTCGGGAAAAATATTCCAAGCAATCAAACAAATGATTTAATCCCTCTTCCGCCGCAGCTCGGTTTCTGAGTTGTCTGATCCGGAAAATTTGCTTTTCAAAATGTGTTTTTTAGCGGACAAGTCTCTCTAAACAATATCTTATCGTATCAGAAATGATATTATTCACCGGCTTTTTAACGTGATTCAGGCAGATATTGAAAAAATCTTACGACCGCAAGAGCAGCCGACTTTTAACACCGTTATTTCAAGAAAATAACTCTATATCCTATAATAAATTAGCTTTGAGGCTGACACGATTCGAACGTGCGACCTTCAGATCCGCAATCTGATGCTCTATCCAGCTGAGCTACAACCTCGTTTATATGCGCTAACGTGTTCCGTCTTTTCGGAGCAGGTGGGATTCGAACCCACGGTGGCGTTGCCGCCACGCTGGTTTTCAAGACCAGATCCTTCAACCGCTCGGACACCGCTCCTACGGTTTATTATCATAGTATTTTATCGAATTTTTGTCAATTACACGCATTGCCTAAAAAATAATCTAGCCGAAAAGGGGTGGTTGCCCAAGAACAAAAATCTAGCCGAACTTAAGCTCATGAAAACTTAAGCGACATCCTGACAGGATGTGTTTTTAGTAT
>JAITXS010000106.1 GCA_031284645.1 Spirochaetaceae bacterium
ACAAATGATTTTGTAAGATTTTCCAAATCTATTTTATTTGATTGGGGAGATAAAAATATTCTGAAGTTTTTGTCAACCATATTTTTTTTATATTCATTTAAATCGCTCCCGTATAATGTTGCGGCATTACCGTTTATATCAGTGCCGTCACGTGTCAAATATTTTTCTATTTGCGTCTTGTGCGCTTTCATGTTAAATGAATAATGCGTTTTTACTATGCACTTTTGCCGGGTGTCAGTTTTAAATCCGCTTCCGCCTGATTTTATTTTCTTTTGATGTTTAATCAGGTCTCTAAAATTATTATCCGGCCGCCTGCGCCGGTAATTCAAATGAAATTTGTATTCTTTATCTTCAAATAAAAAATGTCTCATCAGGGTATCTTTTTTATCAATTGTGCTATTTTGGTTTTCGCTTTATGAAACGCGTTATCGCTCACAATATTTAAAGCATTGGCAAATACAAGCGCTTCATCGAGCTTTTTTAATTGATCTATCACCGGATCACTCACAATAAACACACTCTTTTCATCAATGTTTTGTGTATTATCCATTTTTTTCTCCTTCTGCTTTTTTGTATCCTAATAATTTTAAAGCCCTTTTTATCAGGCTTATCGCCGCCGAATTCTCTATATCTCTCACCTTTAACGCCAGACGCAAGCATGTGATAGCACTTTCAATATTTACCTCGCCCTCCCCCTCTCCCCCCTGTTTCCCGGCGGTGCCCTCCATGCTCTGAGCTCCTTCCCTCCCTTGGTACTCTGAATCAGGCACCCCCGCTGTTTTGACGGCGGCTTCCCTTTCCTGTTTTGGTCCATTTTCAGCTTTAAATTCTTTCACCTTTTGCCGCATTTCCGCTCGCTTAACCTCTCCCTTGCCCCGCCGTTCCAAAATTTCCAAACGCATCCCCTTATCCGCGATCCCTTTGGTTTCTACAATGTCTTCGATTGTTACGCCGGCGTAACATACCGCATCTTCGAGGTCTTTGTCGGACTTCATTTCTTTCACGGCAACAAATATTTTGCGGACATAGCTTTCATCTTTTCCTATCGCCGTTGCGATTTCCCGATTTGCCAGACCCTGCTCTCTTAACGCGCATAGCGCATTGTAAAGATCGATCTGATTTAACTCTTCCCGCTGGACATTTTCAACAAGCTGAACAACGGCAAGATTATCCACGCCGGAGACTATGCTGCGGATACTGTGAAATCGCTCCGGCTCTTCACTGTGGAGTTTTTGATATGCCTTGAATCTGCGGTGACCTGTCTTGACAACAAAATCATCACCGTCTGCATAGACGGTAATCGGTTGTAATAAGCCATGCTGCCTGATACTTTCGGCAAGCTCATCAAGACCGGAATATGTTTTCCTGACATTTTCTCTCGTTTGAATGTCGCCTATAGGAATATCTTTTATTGTAAGATTTATTGACTTGCTGTCCTGTGTCCCGCTCTTTGTTTGAGCGCTTCTCAACATTCCAAGTTTTGCCATTATATTGCCTCATTTATTGATACGCCCAATATATTTTCAATAAGCTCTTTTGCCTCGTTAAAACTTTTTTGTGTTTCAGTTTTAGCATCCAGCTTGTAATTTCGCTTGTTGATATATTTACGATAGACACTACTGCGTGAAAGATAATTCCCGTTTATAAATGATTTGAATGTTTCATTTTCCAGAAACATATTTGTCACCTGATTCCGGTATGTCCCCTGATTGTCATTTAGCGGCTTTTCAAATTGATTGAAAATAATATGTGTGTCCAGATTATCCAGTTCCAAATCCGCCAACTTTTGAAATTGATATTGTAATGCCTGATATGAAAAAATATCCTGCTGAATCGGTATCAGTAAAATATCGCTTGCCGTAAGCACATTCCCGATTATATTATCGTAGGTCGGTGAAGTGTCGATTATACAATAATCGTATGCCGCTTCACCCAACGCACGTTTTAGCCGCTTAAGGCTGTCGGTACTTCTGAATTCATTAAGTCGCACATCACCACGGATCAAATCCAGCTGTTCATTAATACGTGTAATACAATCCTGTGCCTTCAAGCCTAAAAATAAATCGAATATTGTTTTCTTTTGAGCAATCTCTACCGTCTCGGAATTATCCAGATAATACGACAAAGAATTATTTGAAGCATCTGCGTCTATAACCAGACATTTATATCCGGCACCGGTAAGCGCATTAATAAATAGTACGGATAAAGTTGATTTCCCCGTCCCGCCCTTAATCGAATTAATTGCTATTGTTTTCATTATCTTTCCCCCTGCTACACCGTTTGCTCGGCGCTTTTGATTGTCTCAAACGATAAATCAAAACTAAAATCTTCCCCGTAAAGATCGAGCCGCACTTTTGCCCGGCCCTTGCGCCGGTCAATTTTTACTATCTCGCCCTCAAGCCCCATTAAAGCGCCGCTCGTTATCATAATTTTGTCCTCTTCGTTAAATCGGGCTTTTGAAATTTCCGCTACGGCATTTTCCCGCCTAATGAGCAACAAAATAATTTGAAGATCTCTGCCTTCAAGTAAACGAATGTTTTGATTCGAATTTAAAAATCGGGAAAATCCTCGTCCCTTCTTAAAAAACACAAGATAATCATAAATGTTTTGACTCACGTCAAACTCAAGAAAAATATATCCGGGAAAAACCGGCAGCACTTTTTTTATTATTTTCCCCTTGTGCCTTTCGTTTATTTCTCTTTGGGGAAAAGAAAACTTTACCGGAATTTCAGGATGTCTTGCTTTGAATTCTTGTATGTACTTGTTTTCATATCCGGTGTTGATCTGTGCTGCATAAATCTTTTCAAATTTTTCCATGATTATTCCTTACTCCCTCATTTTGAACGCGCAAGGAATTGAACCTTGAATTGTCAAAAGCTGGATTGAAGGTGGTACACCAGCTCCATGACAATACGACCTGTCACGCCCGATTTATGCGGATAGTTAAGACTGCTCCCGCTTTCCTCTCGCCTAGCCGAAACATAGTGCAAAATGGACGGTTACGTTTTCCGTCACCAGTGGTCGTAAATCAGGGCAGTTTAGAAAATTAGTGATTCAATTTAAAATCTCAATTTTTCTAATTTTTTATTTTATAAAGACTTGCAAAATCATATAGTAGTAGGGATAAACTCTTTTAACCCGGGTGCCAATGGCAGAACGAGTTATGCGGGAGGCGTGACATCTGCAATACCGCATATCGTGATGCAGTTTAAGGATACACCGGTAAACCGTCGGATGGAGATCTCGAATACGAATGCCAATGGGTATAGCGGGAGTGAGATGAGGAAATATCTGATAAGTTACAGTGGTAGTGGAGGGAATTTCTCTGTGGGCTTAAAGGATGCAGGGGTACCGCTGGATAATGATGCTATCATCTTGAAACCTCAAAGGTACGTGGCAAGTAAGGGAAGCGGGACGGCTGTATCTCTGATAGAAGACAAGATATGGCTGCCGACAGAACGGGAGATGTTTCGGAGCAGGACGTATTCAGTAGCAGCATGTGAGACAGAGGCTAATCAGACCTGGCTTGAATATTATAACAGTGATGACAGGCGGAAGAAGCCCTCGGCGCAGTATAATACCTACTGGCTAGCGTCGCCATCTGCGTCCTCCCCTGCCTACTTTTTCTGCGCTGTGTTTTCCGACGGGAGGGCCACCAGCCCCACCGCCATGAATGAGCTGGGCGTTGCCCCCGCATTCTGTGTGAAGTGATTTAGGGTAGTAAGGGATGGGGTGGAGGGTTATGGTAATAAAAGAAAGCTGCTGATCTGCCCCTTGCCCCTCTTACTCTGCTTCGGGTATGGGGTCGGGGATTTCTGATAAGACCTATACCCAACCCCTTGCCCCGAAGCTGGAGAAAAAGAGAATTGGGTACGGTACAGGATCTCTGATAAAACCAAAACCCTCTACCCTTAACCCTAAGGAAGGTATGTTTCAATTGAGATGTGCAGAGTTTATTCATAACAAACTGGAAACGGCTTAATCACAATTATTTTCTGCCTTCACTTTTTCCATATAATGTATATAAAGGCTGGACGCCGCAGTACCATATGCGCGAACACCCTCATTTTGACATCCGTCCCTCGCTCCCTGACGGTATAGTCTGTTATTTTTGGGTATCTTTTCTAAATGAGGCACAGCTCCGTTTCGGTATCTTTTTCAATGAGGCAATGCGCTGCCTAGACATTTATCCGGTTTCGGGCTATGTTTAATTTGAATATGAGTAAGCGCAGAGGACAGATTTTTATCCGTATAATCGGTGTGCTCATGGTTGTACTCATTCTGGGTTTGGGTGCTTCACTGGGGGTTGCGCTAGCTGCGACCTCAAACATCATAAATCAGGAAAATTTTCATGATTTTGCACCGGCTTTACCGACAAAAATTGTTGATATTAACGGGATACTGATCACCGAATTTGCCGCTGATGAAAAACGGGAAATGGTGCCGATTTCGGACCTTCCCCGGCATTTGATCTACGCTGTTCTGGCCCGCGAAGATCCTGATTTTTACACACATCGGGGTTTCAGCGTTCGGGCCATTGCCCGTGCATTCTGGGGAATAGTCAGCGGTCACCCTAGTGGCGGCGGCTCGACCATCACCCAGCAGGTCGCCGGTACACTCTACACAAACCGGAATGAAAAATCAATTTCACGAAAAATAAAAGAGCTTTGGTGGGCCATCCAGATGGAGCGGCGTTACACTAAAACAGAGATACTTGAAATTTACCTGAACTATATGATTATGGGGCCGGGCGTCTACGGTGTAGAAGCGGCAAGCAAATACTTCTTTGGGCACAGTGCGCGGGACATTACCCTTGCTGAAGCGGCTGTGCTTGTTGTGCAGCTTTCCGCCCCGTCCCGCTACAATCCGCTGGCCAATCCGAATGAGGCGATGGACCGGCAGCTTGTCGTTTTGAAACGGATGATAGAATTCGGGTATGCGGCAAAGGAAGAGGCTGAAAAGTCATTTAACGACTATTGGGCGCAATACGATTATACCCGGACGATCCAATCGGCGTATTTTTCACGTGATGACAAAGCGCCGTGGTTCAGTGAATACGTCCGCCGAGAGCTTGACGGGATGATGTACGCCACGATGGATTATTACCGTGACGGTTATACAGTCAGAACAACACTTGATTTAAAAATGCAGGAAGCTGCCTCGCGTCATGTAAAAGCGGGCCTTGAGAGAGCAAACCGCGAGTTTAAGGCCTCCTCGGGGAACAGGCTTGTCCGCGCGGAGCGGCAATATATTCCGATTATCAATATGCTTTCCCTTGCTTTTGATATTAATATGCTGCGGGGAACAAGCTCTACACAAAATCAGATTAGAGCGGGAAACCGCTATTCCGGAACGATAAATCCCATTGTTGACCTTGCCGCGCTGACCTTTGGCCTTGAGGGTTTAAAGAGCATTTCCGGGCAAAGCTGGGAGGAATTAAAGAACAGTTCCGAGCAGAACATCGTCGAAAGCGCCCTTATCACGATTGAAAACGAGACAGGCTACATAAAAGCGATTATCGGCGGATCAAAATTTGACGAAAACAACCAGTTTATCAGGGCAACTCAGGGGCATATTCAGCCGGGCAGTTCTTTTAAGCCGCTCTACTATTCAGCTGCAATTGATTCAGGTCTGTTTACGCCTGCAACGATGATTCAGGATATGCCGGTTGTTTATCATAATGAGGACGGAACACCGTACATCCCCCTGAATTTCCGGGGGGAGTTTAAAGGGCCTGTGCTCCTCTACGAGGCGCTGAGTCAATCAATGAATGTGCCCTCAATTAAAGTGTTGGACACTATCGGCTTTGATGCGGCAATTAACCGCGCTGCGGCCCTACTCGGCATCACGGACCCTGAGGTAAAGCGACGCGCTTTTCCCCGCGTCTATCCGCTGGGGCTTGGTATCTCATCCGTCGCACCGATTCAAATGGCCCGTGCCTTTGCTATTTTTGCAAATGCGGGAAAAGAAGTTATCCCTATGGCAATCCTTGAAATTGAAGATAGAAACGGGAAAGTTGTCATCGACAATGAACGCGAAATCAGGCTGAAACAGAGGCAGAAAGGGGATGCGTCACAGGTGATAAGTCCGCAAAGCGCCTATGTGATGACCAGTCTTCTTAAAAAAACCGTCGAGTTGGGTACTTTAGGCGGTGAAGGTTGGAAATTTCTCTTTACCGATGAAGAGGGTAAAAAATACCGGATCGCCGCAGCCGGCAAGACAGGGACAACGCAAAACTGGGCGGACGCATGGACTGTCGGTTATACCCCTTACTATACAACTGCCTTATGGTTTGGTTTTGATAAACCCGGTAATTCTTTGGGACTTAGTTTAACCGGCGCGACCTTGGCCGGCCCCATCTGGGGCGATTACATGAGAGATGTTCATAACGGGCTTCCCGCGAAAGATTTTATTCGTCCGGCTTCAGGTGTTGTTGATATTAAAGTCTGCGCTAAATCAGGGCAGCTTTTAACGCCGGCCTGTAACGAAGGTGCGGTTGTCCTTACGTTTCTTGATAAATACAGACCCAATGCTTATTGCACATATCATGAAAAAACTGCCACCGGTGCAACAATGGCAACAAGCGTCATCCAAAATGAGATAACCAGTATGCGTAATCCCCATAGCGAATACGAATACAAAATGCCCACGTTAAATCTTGATTTTTTAAAGCCGCCGGCGTCGGCGCCCCTTGAAACATATAATAATGTTAAAAACAAAAACGAGAGCCAATATACTATTGAAGCAGGAACAAATCATATAGAGGACATTGTCGGCCCGGAAGAAACCGCCGATAACGGAAATGAAGTATCGAATGACCGTATCGAAGAACCTTCATATAATCCTCTTACGGAATAAACGAACTGCCCGCAAAAAAAGGATGTACCGGTGTTTATGTCAAAAATTAAACAGAATATAAA
>JAITXS010000142.1 GCA_031284645.1 Spirochaetaceae bacterium
TTGTTAAGGAGTTGGAAAAACAGGAACATAAAGACCATATTGGCAATGCGGCTTAATTCCCTAAAGGGGACATTTTCATGTTGGTAAAAAAGGGGACATTTTCACGTTGCGTTGACAGACAAACTGCGGCCACTTGACAAAATTGTTAATTAAGGATATTAATACATATAAATCCTATAGGATTTATATGTATTAATAGAAAAAGGAGTCTTTATGAAAAAAACGGTTGTCGGATCCGCGCTGATTATTCTGCTTGCGGTATTATTGTTTTCGTGTTCAAAAAAAACCACGGAGCAATATCCTTACGGTAAATATGATATAGCATATGGCGGTTCTGCCTGCGGTTCGCCTCTCTCAATCGGATCTCTCAAGGGTTTTTATGCGGAAGAAGGCTTAGACATTACGCTGGTCAGCGGAACCACCTTTGAAATGAACCGCAACGCTCTTGCGGCGGGAAGTATGCCGATAATTAACGGTGACTTTCAGTTTTTCCCGGCAATTTATAACGGGATTGATGTCAAGCTCATTGCCGGCCTGCACGAAGGTTGTATCAAAATTTTAGTGCCGATTGAATCCGACATTTTAACTGTCAAGGATTTAAAAGGAAAACGTATCGGAGTTGACGAAATCGGGGGAACCCCCATGTCTGTGGCATCAGTTGCCGTTGGCGCAGTTGGTATTGATCCTCAAACCGAGATTCAATGGATACCTTATCCAAGTGATCAGGAAATACAATCACTTGAAAAAGGAGAGGTAGACGTAATCGCGGCATGGGATCCCTTTGCCACAAAAGCAGAACAAACAGGAAAATACCGTGTACTTGTCGATATCGCAAAAGACCCCCTGTTCGCGGGGAGAAACTGCTGTTTCCTGTTTGCGTCCGGTAAACTGGTAAAAGAAAATCCCGCCGCGATAACAGCTGTGCTTCGGGCACTGAACAAAGCGATTGAATATGAAGGCTTGCACCCTCGTGAAGCTGCGGAACTTTTGGTTAAAGAAAAGAAAGTCGCGACAGACGATGTCGAACTCCTGACAACACTGCTTACGAGTTTCAATTATAATAATCACCATAGCGTGGCTGCTAATGCAAATGCCAAAGGTGATGCGATATACTTTGCAGACTGGCTTACAAAAATCGGTTATCTGCCTGCCGATCTGGACGTGAACAAATTTATTGATGACTTGTATGTTGATGTTTTTGCCCTTGAAGCAGCGCAAAAAGCAAAAAAATAGCGGACACGCATAGGGAAAAACAGTAGGGGAGCGGAGGAAGAAAGTGAAAAAACAAAAATGGTATGAGTCTCCGGTAATAGCCGAAGATACCGTATATTGGAAACCCAAGTCGGAAATATGGTTTTGGGCAAGCGTTATCTCTTTCGTTGCGGCGCTTGCAGAGAATCTTGTGATCCCCTCTGCGGAGATCAATGTACAGCAAAATCCTTACCGTGTTTTTTTAACGGTTTTTATTCTTGTTCTTTGTTTACTGTATCTCTATGCGTTAAAAAAACCGGAATACCGGAAAAAGCTCTATCACAAATCACAGTTTATTTTTGTAGGCGGTATTATTCTTACTTTGTGGGATATTTTGACCACAAAAACCGCCCTGCTTCCTGTGCCCTACTTTCCCGGATTCGCGGAAATTATCCAGGTTATGTATGACGACAGGATCCTTTTGCTCAGGAGCACAGCTTATTCCATGAGGTTGTTTTTTGTGGGAATGATAACGGGCACAGCTCTGGGGCTTGCGACAGGGACACTGGTGGGCCGGATGCGGCAGTGGGATTACTGGCTTTCGCCGGTTATAAAGATTTCGGGTATTATTCCCGCTGTCGCATGGCTTCCCGTGGCCTTGCTTGTTTTTCCCAACAGCTTTGTTACCGGCGTCTTTCTTATTTTTATTTCGTCATGGTTTCCTGTTTCGTCAATGATGGCATCAGGGATAATCGCTACATCAAAAACATATTACGAAGTAGCAAAAACCCTGGGTGCCGACGAAAAATTTCTGCTTTTTAAAGTAGCGATACCCAACGCAATGCCAAGTATGTTCACCGGTATTATGACGGCAACTGCATTTTCTTTTACGGCCTTGATCGTTTCAGAAATGGTAGGAGCGAAAGCCGGGCTTGGTTTTTACATAAACTGGGCAAAGGGATGGGGGATATATTCAAAAGTGTACGGGGCCATCATTATTATAGCCGTTGAGTTTTCGCTTATTCTCGCGTTAATCAACGGGCTTCGCGCGTATGTTCTGCGCTGGCAAAAGGGAATTCTCAAATGAGTCAAACATTAATAGACATTCAACATACAGTAAGAGTATACCATGATACTAATTTTAATCCCGTAACAGCCCTTCAGGATGTAAGTCTTGAAATACAAGAGGGAGAGTTTATCTCGTTTATCGGGCCTTCCGGCTGCGGAAAAACAACCTTGCTTAGGCTTATCGCCGGACTGGATCGCCCGCAATCAGGACGTCTTTTGATCGATGGCAAAGAAATTACCGGCCCCAGCTACGAACGGGGATATATATTTCAGCAAGCGGCGCTTTTTCCCTGGGCAACGGTATACGAAAACACAGCCGTAGGACTTAGAGCGCGCGGCGTTTATGCGGAAAAAAAATCTTCTATACAAAAATATATTGACATGATAGGTCTTACGGGTTTTGAAAAATCCTACCCCCATGAAATATCAGGAGGAATGGCGCAGCGGGTTGCCATTATCAGGTCTCTTATCAATGAACCAAAAGTCCTGCTCCTTGATGAACCGCTTGGCTCACTTGATGCTTTTAAAAGGATCGAACTGCAAGATCAGCTCATCAATATATGGGAAAAAACCGGAGCCACTATGGTAATGGTAACGCACGATGTTGACGAGGCAATTTTTCTGAGCAGCAGGATTGTGATCATGACAGCTCGTCCCGGACGTATATCGAATATTCTGGATGTCCGTCTGAAAAAAAACAGGGACAGGACAAGTGATGAATTTATCGCGCTGCGAAAAAAAATACTGGAAGAATTACATTTAGGTATTTCTCGTCCTCAACCTGAATACGTGATTTAAGGGGTAATTTTCTGCTGTATGCTGAGTCGGCGTAATTAATCCTTTATTCCGATTATTGAGCTTTCTCTATTTTACCAGCGGACGCAGACCCCCTGCGATTCAGCGTATTTTTTTATTTCGCTGATAGTGGTTTTACCGAAATGGAGGAGGCTTGCCACAAGCGCCGCATCGGCAAGTTTTGCGGCTGCAACTATCTGTTCAAGCGTACCTGCTCCGCCTGAGGCAATAACCGGTACATTAACTGCGTCAAGGACAGCGGCGCATAGTTCAAGATCGTAACCTTGACCTGTTCCATCGGCATCAATTGAGTTTAAAAGTATCTCTCCGGCTCCAAGGGCCGCGGCTTGCTGCGCCCATTCCACCGCGTCTCTGCCGCTGTCGATTCTTCCGCCTTTTGAAAAAGCATGCCATATAGTTTTGCCGTCTGCGCCTGTTCCGACCCGTTTTGCGTCTATCGAAAGGACAATGCATTGGGATCCGCAGGCAAGGGCCATTTCGGTAAGTAAGTCGGGATTTTCAAGCGCCGAGCTGCAAACGGATACTTTATCGGCACCGGCCTTCATGGCTTCTCTCATGTCGGCTACACTCCGTATGCCGCCGCCCACCGAGAGCGGGATAAAAACTTCGGCGGCAACTTGTTTAACGACTTCAAGCAGGGTAGTCCGGCTTTTATGGGACGCGCCTATATCGAGAAACGAGAGTTCATCGGCACCTTGTTCGTTGTACTGCCGGGCAAGTGTCACCGGATCACCAACATCGGCAAGCTCTTTGAATTTTGTGCCTTTTACAACACGACCATCGTCAACATCTAAACAGGGGATAATTCTTTTTGCTAACATTTTTCTGGGGTTTTAGGGGTGGAACCCCCAGGAGAGGGGGTAGCCCGATGCATTAGCATCGGGCGAGGGGGAGACTTCCCCCTCTTTCCCTTTTAAAAACTATTTAAAGAGGTTGTAGAAGGCGTTTTTACCCGCATATTCTGCGGTTTCCGCAAGCTCTTCTTCAATACGAATAAGCTGGTTGTACTTGCATATACGGTCGGTACGGCTCATTGATCCGGTTTTAATCTGACCGGCTTCAAGGGCAACAACGAGATCGGCAATAAAGCTGTCCTCGGTTTCTCCTGAGCGGTGTGAGACTATGGCGGTGTAGTTTGCTTTCTTTGCCATGTTGATTGCTTCAATGGTCTCGGTAACGGTACCGATTTGATTTACTTTGATGAGTATGCTGTTACACGCGCTTTCTTTGATGCCGCGTCCAAGGCGTTTGGTGTTGGTAACAAAGAAGTCATCGCCAACGATTTGGATTTTACTACCCAGGGTTTTGGTCATATTTGTATAACCTTCCCAGTCGTTTTGATCAAGCGGGTCTTCAATTGAGATGATCGGGTATTTTGCAATCCAGTCGCTGTAGATTTTGATCATGTCATCGGCACTAAAGAGTTTATCAGGGTTTGATTTCCAGAATTTATAGCCTTTTTTGCCGCCCTCATCGAATAATTCCGAGGAGGCACAGTCCATCGCGATAGCGAATTGTTCTTTGTCTGCTTTATAGCCGGCTTTTTCAATGGCTTTGACGATAAATTGCAGGGCTTCTTCGTTGCCGATATTCGGCGCAAAGCCGCCTTCATCCCCGACTGCGGTATTGTTGCCTGCATCGCTGAGGATTTTTTTCAGGTTATGGAAAACTTCTGCTGTCCAGCGAACCGCTTCGCTTATGCTTGACGCGCCAATGGGCATGACCATGAATTCCTGAAAATCAACTTTGTTGTCCGAATGTTTGCCGCCGTTAATGATGTTTGCCATAGGGACAGGGAGTAGAGTGGTATGCGCTCCGCCGAGATATTTGTAGAGTGGAAGAGCAGCGGATTCGGCTGCGGCGCGGGCAACGGCCATAGAAACACCAAGAATTGCGTTTGCGCCGAGTTTTGCTTTATTTTCGGTACCGTCAAGGGAAATCATGGCGTGGTCAATTTCAACCTGATCACTGGCCTCAAGTCCCGCGACTTCCGGCGCAATTTCCTTGTTTACATTGTCAACGGCTTTCAGGACGCCCTTACCCAGATATTTTGTTTTGTCACCATCGCGAAGTTCGACTGCCTCGTATTCACCTGTCGAAGCGCCTGACGGAACCGCCGCACGACCAAACGATCCGTCTTCCAGCCATACGTCAACTTCAACTGTGGGGTTCCCCCGTGAATCAAGGATTTGCCTTGCATGAACGTCTATTATTTCACTCATTTTTCCACTCCAATTTATAATAAATTTTATCTTATTATCATTATGGATGAAATAAGGTCTTTTGGTCAAGGCGATCGTGAACTATTTGAGCGCGCAATTTATGTTTAAGCAATTTAGAGTCTTGGGTAGAGGGTTTAGGGTAGTAGATTTCTGATCAGAACTTCACCCCTCTACGCGAAGCAAAGGTTTAGAAGAGTTCGGTACGGTACAGAATTTCTAATAAGAACTATACCCCATACCCTACAACCCAATTACCCTAAAGAGAAGGGTAGTAGGGAAGAATAGGGTCGTAGGGTTCAGGGTTTAGGGCCTTGAAGGGTCAGAAATCTTTACCCCCTACCCGAAGCAAAGGTTTAGAAAAGTTCGGGATGGCAGGGGCTTTCTGGTAAAATCTATACCCCTTTACCCATGACCCCAAACCCTATGCTCTGTTTATAGTGCACCGCGTGTTTTTTGCTTTACCGCCACCGTGATGCCTAAAAATAAAACCTAGCCGAAAAAGCTGATGACCAAGAATTAAAAACCTAGCCCAAAATATAATAGGTCTACAGAAAGGTAGATCAGAATGGGGTTAGATATGCATAGC
>JAITXS010000148.1 GCA_031284645.1 Spirochaetaceae bacterium
GGGTATTGGGTATTGGGTATTGGGTATTGGGTATTGGGTATTGGGTATTGGGTATTGGGGCGCTACGCTGTGGGCATACGCAGACAGGTATCCTGCTACCGTGTCAGCCAAAGAGAAAATAGATCGGACTCTCTCCGATATTAAATCTCTCACCCCTTTCCTCATAAGGAAAGTTTATGATGGATGGCATGATTCTGTCAAGCGAACGCAGTGCCCAAATATTTTTTAATCCCATAAAAATTAATTTCATCTTATAATGAATTGCTGTTTTTATTAGGGGCAAGAATGTCGATAATAAGAAATAGGTGTAATTTTTTGAGAAAAAACGCATAATTAAGGATTGCCCGATTAGTTGCACGTGGTTTTTGGACTTAGGAGAAAATTTGATTGATTGTTATTCGTGTATGTCTTCAAAATATGAAAAAATCTGCTTTTCTTGCGGCGTTTTGTGCCGTATTTTTATCCGGCGCGCTTTTTGCGAAAGACCTGACTATTTCTGAAATAAGTGATGATTCGGCACTCCGTTTTATGCTTGCAAAAACATGGTTTATCGAGACTCCGCGCGAGGTTTTGCAAAAACAGCCGATTACTCAAATGCTGGATTCCGGCGAACGGGTACAGATTCGCGTGGAAGCAGGCCCGCGCGAATCGGACGAGTTTTCAATTATTATTGCCCGCGAGAGAAACGGCACCTTTCCCGGCTGGGCGCAGGGATCGTTTATACTCTCGCGCCGTATTTCTGACGGGCATGCGATCCGTGCACGAGTGTTTCTCCGCAGCGACCCTTATACGTACATTCAATTCCGGCCTTTAGACGACAGTAAATCAGAGATGGACGCCCTTGTCTATGATGCTTTTGTTACGCAAGCACTTCCCATTAAGCTGCCTTTTTCCCGTCTGATGAGCTCTCCGCTGAATGAGATACTGAATATGGCAGGCCCCCAATTTCCGCGCCGTTACTACGAACCTAATCCTGATGATTACCGGGATGTCCGCAATTTTGTCAGAAATATCCGGCGGGATATCAAGGGATTGTCATTTATCGATGACGGCGCGATTAACGAAGACGGGGTTTATGTTTTTATCGAGACAGAGAAAAGTCAAGACGGAACAACAGGGCTGAACTGTTCAGGCTTTGCGAAATGGGTAATTGACGGCATGATATATCCGATTAGCGGAGAAAACCTTATGATTGGAGCACTCAAAGAGCCATACGGCAAGCGGGGATCGAATTTCACCCTGCCTTTTGAGCGCATTCGCGATCCGTATTTTGGTTTGGACTGGACAAGAAATCTTGCCGCTGCCATCGGAAGCACGTTAAAATCCGATAATTTTGCATCTTTATCCGAAATTGAGGTGCAAAACGCGCCCTTTTCCGCGCTTCTTGTCCGTTCGGGGCAAAAAACAACAATACGTTCTTATCCCGAACATCTTGCTGAAGCCGGTTTTGACTTTACGGGGATTCAGCCTTTACTGTACAGCTTGGCCATTGATGAGCCGCGTTATATCTTTTTAGGTGCGATTAATACAATCGGTGGGAGACCGTCTTTGCGTACATATTTTCACATTGTCATTCTTGTCCCTTATTTTGATGAAAACAGCGACTTCCGTATCGCAATTTTTGAAAGCGCCGAGGAAACATCTTTTAACCGCTTCAAGACCCGCTATCCGGGACACTACATCAATCTCTCCCGTGTGCCGGTAACCCGCGATTTTCAGCCGTTTATCCTTGACCCCCAACCCTAAACTAAACTTGACCTGCAATTTATATAAGAGTTAATAAGCTCAACTATACCCCAAAGCAAGGGTCATAGGGTTCAGGGCATAGGGTAGGGACCTTCTGGTAAGAACTATACCCAATACCGTAACTATTCACGGGAGCCCCTTATTATTATAATAAAACTCTATTATAGTTATGAGTAAAAATGTTTTACCGGATAATTCCGGTTCTTCCAGAGGAGATTTCAATGGATTTAACAAATAATTTATCTTCCAAAAAATTTTTTGTGTTTAATTTAGTATTATTAGGAGCTATCTTCGGTTTTGTTTTGGCATTCCTGACTTTTGCGTGCAGCAGCGGGCCCGGGGATGCTCAATCAAAATTGACGGCAAAAGCCCAGGAAACTAATGTTGTGGTGCCGGCAAACGCACTTGAGACAGCGGAAAGCGTTCAGTCTGCTGTCAGGGCTGTGGCGGACAAGGTTGTACCATCGGTTGTCCAATTAAAGACCGTCTCTGTCCGAAAGCAACAGATTCCTAATTTTAACGGAATTCCCTGGGAATTTTTCTTTGGGCCCAACAACCCGCGCGGCGGCGGGGAGGGTGGTAATGAACAGGAATACCGCGCACAGGGGCTTGGCTCCGGCATTATTGTACGCAAAGATGCCAACACGTATTTTGTTTTAACCAATAATCATGTTGTATCGGATGAACAGGGAAAAGCGGTGGATGAAATTGTTATAGAAACCGATACCGGCAAAGAATTCCCCGCAAAACTTCTCGGTCGGGATGACCGCAGAGACCTTGCTATGGTTTCGTTCCAGTCTTCCGAAAATCTCCCGCTTGCTGTTTTAGGCGATTCTAACGAAGTTGACGTCGGCGATTGGGCCATAGCGGTCGGCAATCCGCTTGGCTTTGCCTCTTCAGTTACTATGGGTATTATCAGCGCGGTCGGCAGAACAGGCGGCCCGGGAAACAATATCAATGATTTTATACAGACCGATGCTTCAATTAATCAGGGAAATTCCGGAGGTGCCTTGGTCAACATACGCGGCGAGGTTATCGGTATCAATATGTGGATTGCCTCAAGCTCGGGCGGAGGCTCTGTCGGGCTTGGTTTTGCCATTCCGATAAACAACGCAAAGCGCACAATTGAGGAGTTTATCAGTAAAGGGGAGATCAGCGACGGCTGGCTGGGAGTAAGCTTGATGGATATCAGCAAAGACAGCCAAGTCATCAAAGCGCTCAATCTTGATGGCATACACGGTGTGCTTGCCTCCGATGTGTTCATTGATTCTCCGGCGGAAAAAGCGGGAATTCTACCCGGCGATTTTATTATCAAGGTTGACAACAAAGAGATGCTGAATATTAATCGTCTTCAGCAGACTGTCGGAGACCTCAAACCCGGCGAAACGCATGTCTTTACCGTTATCCGCGATGGAAAAACACAGGAATTTAAAGTAAAGATTGATATCAGAAATAATGATATTGCTGCTCAGAATAAAAAATTGTGGCCCGGATTCTATGTTCACACGATTGATGATGATCTTCGCACTATCTTTAAGCTTGATAAAAATGCATCGGGCCTGGTTGTTGTCCGCGTTATCGAACAAAGCCCGGCGGCAATTATTAATCTCCAACGAGGGGACATCATCACCGAGATAAACGATACTCCGGTAAAAGATATTGCATCTTTCTATCGGGTACTCAGGGAAAAAGCCGTAAATGAATTCTGGGCAGACATTGAAAGAGAAGGCTCAAAACTCGAAACCATGAAGTATAAAAAATAGGGAGAAGGGCAGCTCTAAAAATCCAGCATGCGATACAGGGAATCTCCGTAATACCGGCTTGGTGTTCACGGGGGTTCCCTGAAAATCGCATCCAAAAATCAAAGCTCATTTTTAGTCTTGCCTAAAAAAACCATGAAAATTGATGTCGATACACATGTACATTCAATAGCTTCCGGTCATGCATATTCAACAATTGATGAGCTTGCCCGCGGAGCGAAAAAGCGGCGTTTAAAAGGCTTTGTATTAAGTGAACACGGCCCTGCTTTACAGGGCTTTCCGCATCCTTATTATTTTACCAATTTGAAAATACTCCCTGATATTCACGGTGTAAGGATCTTCCACGGTGTAGAATTAAATGTAATGGATGATTGCGGCGGCGTGGATTTAAACCCGAAAGTACTTCGCCATCTTGATTTTGTTATGGTCGGTTTTCATGAGGCCTGCTTTCCGCCGCAAAGTACCGGCGAAAATACCAAAGCACTGATAGCTATGCTCGCAAATCCTTTTGTGGATGGTATTTCTCATCCG
Source organism: Spirochaetaceae bacterium (assembly GCA_031284645.1). GTDB lineage: Bacteria > Spirochaetota > Spirochaetia > Treponematales > Breznakiellaceae > JAITXS01. The sequence goes on from JAITXS010000148.1 coordinate 4,038, forward strand.
GGAAATCCGGTCTATCCGCTTGATTATGAGGAAGTCGTAAAAGCGGCAGCTCGTTACGGTAAGGTATTAGAGATCAACAATAGTTCATTTAAAGTCAGCAGGCGCGGCAGCGAGCCTAATTGCCGTCTTATTGCGAAACTTATCCGCCAATACGGCGTTTTGACAAGCTGCGGAAGCGATGCTCATTACCAGGCTGATGTGGGCAATTTTCAATACGCCCTAAAGCTTATCACCGAAGAAAATATCCATCAGGATCAGGTTGTGAACAGTTCATTCGCGAAATTTATCGAATATTCGGAAAAAAGAAAAACAGCGCGCCGTGCTATAAGTTAAAAACACCCGATTCCCTCCGGCTATCACGTTTGAATAATCTTTTATTACTTGAGATAAAAAAATAAAACGGTAAAAACAAAAACCAAAAAGGCAACAACCAGAGCATAGAGCCATGTGGGAGTCTCGGGCTTTTCTTCGGGAGGTTTTTTTTTGCTTTTCTTTTTTGGGGAAGATGCAGCGGAACCGCATTTTGGACAGCCATTTATAAAAAGCGACTCTTCGCCGGTAAAACTGCATCGGGGACAGCGTATTGAAGCAAAGGAAGCTCCGCAGTACGGGCAGGCTTTTACATCAACGCCCACTTCGGTTCCGCATTGATCACAAAAAAAACGGGGACTGCCCTTTTTCATGGTGTTTTTTTATCCGGACAGCGAGTCTGTCGCCAGAGCCGCAAGAAGTTCGGCGGCATCGGGAAGATGATCGGTAGGCGCGGTGAATTGCGATGTATGCAATCCGTACGGAGATCCCAGTCCGAAGTTAAAAAAAACACCGCGTATTTTTTTTTGATAAAAACCGAAGTCCTCTCCCATCATGGTCGGTGTATAAGTGCCCACGGGAATCCCGAGTTTCCGCGCTGTGTTGGCAACAAACTCCGTGAGCAGGGGATCATTATTGGTGGGAGGCGCGTCAATCCACCAGTGCAACTCAATGCTAACGGCATGGGTCAATTCAATGCCCTTACAGATTTCCGCAAGGCGCTCTGCTGTACTTTTTGCTTTGTCCTCGGCAAGAGTGCGGATCGTGCCTTCAATATAAGCTTCGTCGGGAATAATATTCCATGTTTTACCCGCCTCAATGCGGGAAAAACCAAGTACAAGCTGATCAAAAGGGTCGGAATTCCGGCTGACAATTGTCTGTGCCAGGGTGATAAGCGCGGCTGCTGCAACAACCGGATCCCGGCTTTTGTGCGGTAAAGCAGCGTGACCACCGCTCCCCTGTATGCGTATCGTAAATTCAATTGATGTCGCAAAAGTTTCGCCCGGGCAGAGCGCGACAAGGCCGTTTTGATAATCCGGCGCGCAATGCAAGCCGTAGATTTCATCAACATCGTCAAGTGCACCGCTTTTGAGTACCTCTTCTGCACCGCCGGTGGATTCCTCGGCGCTTTGAAAAATGAATTTGATATCACCTGCGATTTCCCGCTGTTTCCCTGCCAAAAGCAGGGCCGCGCCGATGAGAGCTGTGGTGTGAAAATCATGCCCGCAGGCGTGCATCACAGAGGGGTTTTCCGAGGCATACTCAAGACCACTTTCCTCGGTAATTTTAAGCGCATCAATATCGGCGCGCAGCGCAACGACTTTATCACCGCGGCCTTTAATACGGGCCACCAAACCGGACGACAATTCTGCCGGAAGGATTTCTACACCGGCGCTTGTCAATATTTTCCGGATGTAAGCCGTTGTTTCCCGTTCTTCATGGCTTAACTCGGGATGACGATGTAAATATTTAAAATGCTCCTCTAAAATTTGTTTGAATATTTCACGGCTCATGGGTTTTATTTAAACACAATTGCGGACGCTCGGCAATAGCACTTTTGAAAAGCGAAAGCAAATAAAAGCCGACTAAAAAAGGGCCTGGAGAGAGGCAATTTTTGCGGCGGCATCGGCGAAACGGAAAGAATCAACAAGCTTTGCTATGCCGACAATTTCATTATCAAACTTGACATCAAGGCTCACCTTTTTTAAGCCGTCAATGATCTCCCCTGCCTTATCTCCTTTTAATGCCGTGCATGCACGAAATAAAGCGTCCAGTTTTTCCTGTATTTGTGCCCTGTCAAGGTGAATTTTTTCTGTATTTAACTTGAATAAAGAAGTGTCACGCAAGATTGATCTGAAATATTCCAGGCCGGATATAAAAGCATCGCTTTCTGTTTTACAGAGCTGCAAATTATCTCTTCCCCCCGCTTTTGCTGCCACCTCAAGTTTCTTTGCCCATTCTGAGAGTGGCTTATGCCCTATAATCATAAGAGTGCCCTTATACGCGTGCACACGAATTGCGTAATCAGTCCAATTAGAAGAAGTAAGGTCTGCTTTTATAATGGCTACCAATGCATCAAGTCCGTCGCAGAATTGCCGGAGAACTTTAAAATAATCTTCCAGATGACCGCCTAAATGGCTCAAGCCGTCATGAGTATTCAAATCTTTAATAAGAGATAATTCGCGGTAAAGCTCCCGCTGTTCTTCATTCCAATGGATTTCTGTTTGTTCTTCCCGGTACAATGCGTCTGCTTCATCTTTTCGGAAAGAGTTAAAATCAAGCTTGGGGGTTCCTGTTCTGATTTTTTCATGGGGGAGAAAGGCTGCGAGCATACTGTTAAAACGCATCGGATCAATGGGTTTTGAAATAAAATCATTCATGCCTGCGTTAAGGAAAAGTTCTTTTGATCCGCTTATCGCGTTTGCCGTAAGTGCTACAATAGGCATGACAGAGAGCCATTTTGATTCCTCGTCTCCTTTTGCACCGAGTCTGCGGATAATGGCTGTCGCCTCAATCCCATCCATTGAGGGCATCATATGATCCATTAAAACTAAATCGTAATGTTTCGCCTGTACTGCCGCTATTGCCTCTGTACCGTTATTACAGGTATCGGCATCTATATAATGATTAGCTAAATGACCCAAAGCCACGGTACGGTTCACTGCGGAGTCATCCACAACAAGAACATTCAACTCAACATTTTCTTTCTTAACATAAAAGTCATTCATTCTTTTCATAGCCTCAATTTTATTTTTATCCCCGGGCAGGAAAGGCAGCTTGATGGTAAAACAAGATCCTTCTTTGTAGACGCTCTTAACATCAATGGAACCACCCATTAAATCAATGAGTTCTTTTGTAATGGCAAGACCAAGTCCTGTTCCTGAAGTATACCGTGTTCTACTCTGATTAAAGCGTTCAAATATTCTGAAAAGATTCGGTATATCCTCCTGTTTTATACCGATACCGGAATCACTTATACGCGCGACAATAAAATCTTTACCGTCACTGCTTTCTTTACCAACAGAGAAATCCACATAGCCGGCTCTTGTGTATTTAAGCGCATTATTGATCACATTAATAAATATCTGGCGTATTCTTATTTCATCAGCATAAACAAACTCCGGCATATCAGGGCTAAAACTATGCGTCCAGTTTAACATTTTATTTGCAGCAATAAAAGAAAAGATAGAACAAATATCTTCATAAAATGACTTGAAATTAAAATGAACAGGTATCAATTCCATTTTACCGGCTTCAATTTTTGAAATATCAAGAATATCATTAATTATTCCAAGAAGAACTTTTGACATTTTTTTTATATCGCTAAAATAGCTTTGCTGGATTTCAGAAAGGTTTTCAACAGGCATAAGGTCCGCAAGACCTATGATCGCGTTCATCGGCGTACGTATCTCATGGCTCATACTGGCAAGGAAAATGGATTTTGCCTTATTTGCCTCTTCCGCCCCTAATTTTGATTGAAGTTCATCGGCCATCGCGTTCAGTCCCCTGCCGACATTGCTTATTTCATCTGTTGAATCTATTTTTACCCGCGCACTGAAATTACCGCCTTTAATTTCTGTTAAAACAGAAACAACAGCAGAAAGCCGCTTGGTAACGGAAAATATAAACAAAGCAAACAACAAACCCATAATAAGGCAAAAAATCAGGATAATCACTATTATCTGATTTCTTTGCTCCTGATTGGTCAACACAATCTGCATATAATCAAAGCCGGTCTCAAGGATTCCGGTAACTTCTTTTTTTTCGTTAAAAATCGGGGCTGCGGCATGAATAAAATTCCCCTCGTCAAAAAAAGTAATGTCAACACGGGGAGTTTTCTCTTCGATTACCTGGTTTTCCATGCTGTTTCTGTCAATATTAGAATCATAAAACAGAGGAGTGATATTACCGGCAGACTGCGAGAGAAGATATAATTTATTGACATCATCATATTTCTTTATCTTGTATATCAAAGTATAAAGGCGGCTTTCCCCAATCGGCCTGTCTCCTGACATTCGTTTTATGATATCGTTTAACTGCAGGTAAGAACTATCTTCAAGATCATCCGTTGAATTTATATGTTCAAGCAAATCACCGGAAATCAAATTGGCATGGGTAAAAGCACGAGAATATAAATCGTCATGTATCCACCGTATTTTTTTATTCTCTTCGTTATACGAAAGCACATTATATAAAATAATATACGATAAAATTATTACCGGGAAAAAGATAAATATATGGGTAAGCAGCAATGAATGATGTGATCTTAATATATATTGATAAAAAAAATACAGACATATAATGAGCGCCGCTGTTCCGATGGCCGCAACAAGACACAAAAAGAGAGCTTTTATTTTTTCAGTTTTGCTTATAGGGATTCCGTTTTCCCAAAAGCTAAAATGCTCCCCGTTATAACACCAAATAACGCTGTTATACACACCGGAAAACTGCTTATTATTATAGCCAAAAGGGAAAGGAGCGGTTTGGCCCGCTCTCTCTTTGAAAGCCTCAAAAAACGCAGGGGGAACAGCCTCTTCTGTTGTATTATCATTGTGAAGATACAAAATACGGTCGTTTGCCATATCATAAAAAAGGATTTCGCTGTTTTCATCATATTTTAAAAATACGGGAATGATACCGCCGTTTGTATCATCCCATGAAAAATCGGCTCTTAACACAGGAGTATAGTCAGGACTTTTTATTTCATAAATTTTCCCATCCTTTGTTGTCCAGATAAAATTCTCAAAATCTTTTAATACAAAGCTCATAACAGAATCTTTCTCTATACCGTTTGTATAAATAAATGTCTGCAATTCATCTTTTCTTGTATTGTATCTATAAAGAACGATCCGGCTGCCTTCAATTCCGGAAAAAACAATGAAGCCGTTTTTATATTCAAATGAACTTATACGGGGCATGGTTCCTGGCTGATTGAATTCATAGGCAGTGCTTTCATTGTAGCTCGGAACATAAATATCTTTTATAAAACGGCCGTGATTATCATATTTTTTAATAATATCTTTTTGTATTTTAAAATTTTTTTTGTCAATTTCCTGTCCGTAAATATAAAGATTGCCTTCATCGTCAACAAGTGAATCGCGCATTTTTATATATTTTTTGTGCAGATTATTTTCAATTGTATAATTTATAGTACCGTCACTTTTCATGGATGTAAGGCGGCAAAGTCCGCGATCAATCACATAAATATTGCCGTTTTTGTCAATCTGCGCCTGAGCCGGTGAAATAAATTGATGATAATTTCCGTGTAAAGACTCAAGGATACTATCTTTATTCGGAAACACGACAATAGCTGCGGCTAAAAAAATATAAAAGGAGATGAGTATAATTTCTTTTGAGTTTGTTTTAAAAAATTCCCTTCTCATTTTTAACCCTATTTTGACCCGTTTAAGGGATACATTTTAACATTAAAACACCGCTCCCTTTTCTTTTTCGGGGTGAAGCGCTACTCTGGAACAGTGTGCGATATCTTTCAGCTTCTCATATTTTCAATAAAAAGTCATCTCTCTCATATCATTACGTTTAACCTGCCTTTTTTGATGCTTCTTTGGTATCTTATTCAGAAAGAACGAGATACGCCGTCAATCTGCTTTTTAAGGGAGGCAGAGGCAAGAAATTATTACAGGGGAAAAAACGGGAAAACCGGAGAGAAGCGAAATCACCTTGTTTTGCTGTCCGGAGACGTAAAAACAAGCCTTACCTTTTTAAGAGACACGGGCCTGTGTTTTGTGATTCTTTTGATCATTGCTTTTACGCTTGGTTTCTTTGCATCTTTTGCCGATGGGAAGAAGACAGAAGCTATTGCCGCTGCCCCGGAATCGGCTGCGGGACTGGTCGTCCTTTTTTTATTTTGTTTAAGTACAGCCTATCTTGAGGAATCTTATTTTCGTTTTTATCTTTTGGAAAAATTTGCTTCCCTTGGCATGAATACTATTATTGCCGTTACTGTCTCGGCGCTTTCTTTTGCCTTCCTGCATAGCTGGGAAGGTTTTTGGGGCATCTTTAACGCGCTTTTTGCCGCGCTTTTTCTTTCTTTTATCTATCTAAAAACAAGAAATCTTCATGTCATCGCGTTATCTCACGCCGCTTACAATATCTTTGTATACATGAGTTCATAGTGGAATAGGGTCTAAATAGGGTAAAGGGTTTAGGGTTATGGGTATAGATTTTATCAGAAATTCTGTCCCATCCCGAACGTTTCTAAACCTTTGCTTCGTAAGAAGGGTTATGGGTCAGGGGTAATAGGGTCTTGGTTTTACCAGAAAGCCCCTACCCTAACTTAGGGTTTTGGGGAAAGGGTAGAGGGTATAGATTTTACGAGAAAGTCCCGACCCTCTATCCGAAGCGATGTGAAAGGGGCAAGGGTAAGGGTAGCAACTCTCTGATATTACTATACCCTCTACCCTTTCCCCTGAACCCTAGATTATTTCACACAAAATGCGGGGACAACGTCGCCAGTGGATCCAACCGCAGTACTTGTGGAATTATTGTTAAACAGTATGCAGCACGCTGAGGAATTGTTGACAACAGGCGATGCTGCCCAATAACTAGCATTGCTCGGACTCTTGTTATACTTTTTAATCTCTCTTGCTTCCAGATAATATTCCAAAAATGCCTGATTCGTCTGGTTCTCCAAAGTGTGATTTGACCTTAGGCCGAATCCCCATATTTCCCACTCGGTGGCTATCCAGAGCTTGTCCTTAATCGGATCAACACCATCTTGTGCCGTATTGCTTATCTCCCGATTTGGCGCCCAGATGATATCCTTACCCATCGGCACTCCGGCCAGTATTAAACCCTCCGTAAAATTCCCCTCGTCCGGATATTTCGGATCTTCAGGATCAGACACCTTCACCAGATACTTCCTCATATCGCTTTCCGCATACGCCATAGGCCCACTACCACGATACATCGGCCGCCTTACGGGTGAGTTTTGAAACTGCATCACGAGATGAGGCATGGCCTCCTCCACGCCCCCCTTATAGGAATCGCTGCCGGCCCCCGGGTTAAACGAGTTCCGCCCGACTACGATTATCCTTAGCAACCACCCTTTAGTATTTCCAGTCAAAGAATCTATCCCTAAAGTAATATTCTCTGGCTCCTCTATCTTCCC